>QWHP01000306.1 GCA_021404985.1 Actinobacteria bacterium ATB1 | reverse complement strand
GTCATGCTCTCCGCTGGCCCCATCACCCTCCACCTCCCACACGAACACCAACCCGAGCAGCCCGCTCCATGACCCACAACATCATCAGGAGAGCCAGAAATGCGGGTCGGCGGAGCCACACCCCCAGACTTGTTCCTGTGCGGCTCCCTTCATCTTGTCGAGGACGCCCGAGTGCTCGACTTGCTCGACAACCGACGCCGCTGCCTTCTTGAGGTTGTCCAGAAGGCCCATGCCTTGCCTCCCAATTCGGTAGGAGCGAGAACGAGAGAATGATGGTATCTGTGGCGAGGAAAGGTGGCAGCAGGCCTCGGAGCGAATGCTGGCCTCCGGAGGCAGCGGCAGGACAACACCCTGCCAAACAAGGACTTCAGATCACTGAGTCCAGGAGCCCTGGATTCGTTGACTGACCGGGCAACGTGTGCGACGTGTCGGGTCATCCGATAGGTTTACCGGCACGAAAAGCGATAGATGGCATCAGGCCTGGGGAGGCACCGTGTTGACGACTTCTCAACGCTCTGACATCCAGGGTAGCGAGTCCAGTTACCGCAACCGCTGGACGTGGGAGGACGTGAAGTGGGCCTCGCACTGCATCGACTGCTACCCGGGCAACTGTCCGATGCGCGTCTACATGTCAGACGGCAAGGTCCTGCGTGAGGAGTCGGCAGGCAGCTTCAGGACGGTCATGCCCGGTGTGCCGGATATGAACCCGATGGGGTGCCAGAAGGGCGTCGGCTGGACGCGCCTCCTCGACGGGGACGAGCGGGTCCTGTACCCGCTGCGGAGAGTGGGGGAGCGCGGCGAGGGCAAGTGGGAGCGCGTCAGTTGGGACGAAGCATGCACCGCGATCGCGGACTCGATCCTCGATGCCGCCGAAGAGATCGGGCCGGAGGCCATCGTCGCTCCCTCGGGCTGCAACCTCGGCACCCTTGCCCTTGCGGGGCGGGGCAAGTTCATGCAGCTCGTCGCCGGTCTCACGACGGACCTCAACGCGGAGATGAACGACTTCGCGGCCGGCCACTACATCACATGGGGGACCTTCGACCCGGTCAGCAGCATCGATGACTGGTTCCACTCCGGTGTCTTCCTCATCTGGTTCGGCAACCCTGCGTACACGCGTATTCCGCACTATCACTTCATCACCGAGGCCCGCTACCACGGATGTGAGGTCTGGACGATCGCGCCCGACGTGAGTCCTTCTGCGGTCAACGCAGATGGCCACCTGCCGGTGAAACCCGGTACGGACGCCGCCCTCGCCCTCGCGATGTGCAAGGTCGTGGTCGACGAGAACCTCGTCGACCGACAGTTCGTCCTCGAGCAGACCGACCTCCCCCTGCTCGTCGACCCCGAGACGAACAGGTATCTGCGCCAGTCCGACCTCGTCGCGGGGGGAAATGAGGAGCAGCTCTGCGCCTGGGACAGGAAGACGCAGAGCGTCGTGGAGGCATCCCGATCGACCCTGAAGTGGGACGACGCCGAACCGGCTCTTGAGGGGAGGTTCACGGTCGAGACCCTGTCGGGACCGCTCGAAGTCACAACCGTCTTCGAGATGGTCAAGGCACGGCTCGACGACTACACGCCCGAGAAGGCGGCGGAGATCTGCAACCTCGGCGCAGACGACATCCGCATCCTGGCACGCAAGATCGCCACCCGGCCGACGAACATCCTCGGTTCGCTCAACACGGCCTCGAAGCACTATCACGGCGACCTGATCGAGCGTTCCCAGATCCTCCTACTCGCCCTCACCGGGAACTGGGGCAAGCACGGCACGGGCATGCGCGCCTGGGGGGCAGGCTATTTCGACGGCATGATGACGTTCGCCATGAAGACCCGGCGTGGTCCCGACGAGGTGGCGTCGATCCTCGACCTGCGTGAGACGACGATGAACGCCGCCCTTGCAGCCGATCCGACCATGACGCCGAAGATCTTCTCGATCGCGGCGGCACAGGCGGGGATGATGGGCGGACGCGGGATGGGATTCGTTCCACCTGTCTTCTTCTGGTACCGCTTCGCCGGCTACAAGGACACCTGGGAGAACGCTGCCTGGCACGACGAGTCGATGCCGCGGCCGTTCAAGGAGTACTTCGACGAGGCCGTCGACTCAGGCTGGTGGTCGGGCGTCGACTACCCCCACGACGACCAGCCCACGCGCGTGCTCATCGAATGCGGAGGGAACGTTCTGCGCCGCACCCGGGGTGGGACGAAGATGCTCCTCGAGCACCTCTGGCCCCGGTTGAAGATGGTCGTGTCCATGGAGGTGCGCATGAGCGCCACCGCCGCCTACAGCGACATCGTTCTGCCGATGGCGCAGCAGTACGAGAAGATCGGTTTCGGTATCCCGAGCACGCATGTGATGAACCTGACGTTCTGCGACAAGGCCGTGGACGCGCCGGGTGAGTGCCTCGACGAGTGGGAAGCGTTCCGTCGCATCGCGGAGAAGATCGAGGAGCGCGCGAAGGAGCGCGGCTGCGGACCATTCCCGAGCCGCGGTGGTCCGATCTTCGACGCACAGGACTTCCACGCCAACTACACCGCGAACGGACTCTGGGTGGAGCCCGAGACGATCGTGGACGAGATGCTGCGCGATACCGCCCTCATCGGTACGATCCCGGCGGACGCGAGCCTCGAGGACATACGGCGCAAGGGCCACTACCGCTGGGAGAGCCTCGGCATCACTCCGCGGGCCCTCAGTCAGGCCACGGACATCAAGGCGGACGAGACGTTCGTCCCGTTCCGCAAGCACGTCGAGGACGGGGAGCCATACCCGACGTACAGCAGGCGGGCACAGTTCCTGATCGACCACCCCTGGTTCATCGAGGCGGACGAGCATCTGCCGCGACACAAGGAACCGCCTGCCGTGGGCGGAGACCATCCCTTCATGGTGTCGAGCGGGCACAACCGCTGGAGCATCCACTCTCTCAACATTTCCAACCACCTGATGCTCGAGACGCACCGGGGCACACCGCACCTCTTGATCAACGACGAAGACGCCGCCGAGCTGGGCCTGAAGGACAACGATCTGGTGAGGGTGTGGAACGACTTCGGCGAGTACAGGGTCCCGATCAAGACGTCGGAGACAGCCCGTCCCAGGCAAGTCGTGATGTACAACGGCTTCGACAACTTCCAGTTCCCCGACTGGGCCGGGCCAAACGACGCCGAGCCCGGGATGATCAAGTGGCTCCATCTAGCAGGTGGCTACGGCCACCTGAAGTACTGGGCCATGCAGTGGCAGCCGTGCCCGACGATGCGCAACACCCGGGTCTCGATAGAGAAGGCCTGATCGGATCTCGGGGTGCCGGCGGTTAGTCCGCCAGGCGCGCCACCCAGACGTCTTCGGCCGCCCAGTGTGTGGCCCCTCGCGCGTGACGATATCGTAGCGTTCGCGCCCTTCGTGCCCACCGGGGCGCGTAGCTCGTGGAGCGCCTCGACCGCGAAGCCCGCCGATCGCAGACGGTGGATCCACTCGCCGTGGCCGGGGTGATGCTCGGTTCCCCCACCCGGCCAGGTGATCCGGCGGACGTCGGAATGCCGCGCAGGAGGCGGTCTCCGGCGAAGCCGCCTTCGGAGGGGACGCAGAGGGCCCGCGAGGACGCTGTTCGTGAGGAACACCAAGGTCCCGCCAGGGCGCAGCACCCGCGCGGCCTGTGCCAGCCATTGCTCGGGCGCGCACCACGGCGCAGCGCCGTACTCGCTCACCACCAGATCGAACCTCGATGCCGCGAGAGGCAGATGCTCCGCGTCGCCCTCGACGAGCGGGAAGTCGATCGCGAACGTTCGCTGGCAGCGGCGTGCTGTGGCAAGCTGCGCCCTGCTGGAGTCGAGACCGATCGGGCGTGCACCGCGTCGCGCCAGCCAGGCTCACAAGTGGCCCGTCCCGCAGCCGAGATCGAGAACATCACGTCCGGAGACGTCGCCTAGGTGGCTGGTGTGAAACGGCCGAAGGTCGCCCATGCCGGCCACCGTACGGGGGTTTGGGGGGTAGCTGCCCGTCGCAACGAGTTCGTGACCAGC
>QWHP01000305.1 GCA_021404985.1 Actinobacteria bacterium ATB1 | reverse complement strand
CTCCTTCTCGGTGAGGTCGGTGTCGTCGGTCTGGGCGCTCACGATCGGGACTCCGACCATGGGGATCACCAGCATGGCGACAGCCAAGGCGAACCACCTCACCCGTCGTGGCACTCCGTGCCACGACCGTGAGACACGCCGCGAGACCCTCATCTGCGCTCACCCCACACGGGCTTCGGGCGAGCATGGCGGAAGACTTTCACGCACTCAACCCCTGCCGCACCTCCTGCGGTGGGTGAAACGTAGCCGTTTCCGTCGCGGTGGGCCAGCGGCGCCGCGCTCTCCGCACTGCGACGCCCGCTCACGGTGCGAGACGGCGTCCGGCACTGGCTCGAATACCCCATGCTTCCCATGTCTCTTGTCATCGGATCCTCTGACGCATGCCGACGGTGATTGTCCGCCCTCGCCCCACGCAACGGCGTCAGATCCGACTCGTCAGGTGAGTCGTCCGCGGCGCGAGTGAGACGAGTCGGGCGGCCCGAGACCTGGATCCCGCCCACACCCTCGACCTCCATCAGTTCTTTCTCAGACTTCGGGGATCCTGCCGGTCGTAACGAGATTCTGCCACCCAGCGTGCCACTCGGTACGCCGTCGCAGGCTTCTCGTCACGCTCTGTCGACATTCTTCCGAGGGGCGTCCAACGTGCGGAGGCCGGACAGGGACCGTGGCCCCGGTGGAGGATCGCTCGGGACGGCGGAGAACTTGCAGGTAAGGTGTGAACCCAGCGGCTGCCCACAACCACAACTCCCTTCCGCCGGCTTCCCAGGGGAACCCAGTGTCAAGATCAACCTCCCTGCGCCGACTGGCGCTCTTCGTGACGGTGATCGCAACCCTCGCGCTGTCCGCCTGTTCCCCCCCGGCCAACGAGAGCTTTGGCGAGGACGAGTTCACTCCGAGCGGCTCGAGGGGCGGGGACATCACGATCGGTGTGGTCGGCAACTTCAGCGGACCCATCTCCTACGTGGGAAATGCGATGCTCGGCGGGGCGCAACATGCCGCCGACGTCCTCAACGAAAACGAACCCCAGGGCGTGAACGGCCGCAAGATCGAGCTCGTGAAGTGCGATGTGCAGTTCTCCGCCTCCACGGCCGTGAACTGCCTGACGAAGATGGTCAGCGTCGACGGGGTCGAGATGATCCTCGTCGACACGCCGCTCGGTCTCGACACGATGGGACCCGAGAAGACCAAGGCCCTCGGCGTCCCGGTGTTCATGCCCGCGCTCGCCGAACCGAACATGGACGGCAACGCCATGCCCAACGTCTTCTCGATGGGACGGCCCATCACCGAGAGCACCGACCTCCAGGTCCTCAGCGAGCATCTGGTCCGTGAGGGCAAGACACGGGTCGCGATCATCGGCGGGGACGACGAGTTCTTCACCGAGGTCGGGGACGAGTTCGTCGAACAGCTCGCCGCCAAGGGTGTGACCCCGACGACGCGCGAGCGCTTCACGTTCGGCGACGTCGACGTGACCGCCCAGGTCCAGGCCGCAGCGAAAACCAACCCCCAGACGATCGTCTGCCTCGGACTCGGCGCGGACTGCGCGCGTGTGGCCCTTGCGATGGAGCGGGCCGGAGTGAACGCACCGATCGCAGGGATGTCGACCCTGTACATGCGGGCGTTTCGCGAGCTGGCCAAGAACGCTTCCAACGACGCCGTGTTCACCCTGCCGCACTCGAAGACGAACGACGTCGATCCGGCGTTCCTGCAGTGGCTGTTCGACTTCTTCCGGCGTTACGGATTCAAGACCGTCAGCATCGGGGGGAGCGTCGCTCCCGACTACCCCGGACTGGAGCTACCGGCTTACCAAGCGGTCGACGTGTTTGGGAAGGCAGTACGGGTCGCCGGCTCGACCGCCACCGAGGACGTGATCACGGCGATGCACAGATCGGAAGGCTACGAGTCGGTCGGCGTCACCCGCGTCTGGCCGGCCGGGTCGCCATATCCCACAGTCGACCCCGAGACGGAACCCTGGATCACGCGCTTCGTGAACGGACACATCTCGTGGGATCTCGATCCCCGGGCCGTCCCCGCACTGGAGGACGCCCGGATCGCCTGGGAGGAGCAGATGTTCACGGGCAGCTACGAGACGGACGTCGACTTCATCCTCGCGGCGGCCCAGACGTTCCGCAACGAGCTCGAGGCCCGCAAGGACGCCCTCGTGGCCGCCGAGGGTCAGGCCAAGTATGACGAGAGGATCGCCGAGCTCGACCAGGCGATCGACCTCGCAGAGCAGGCCCGGGCCGAGGGCAACGAACGCAAGCTTCCCGAGCTCGACTAGCGATTCGCGTGACCCGCACCCCGATGGGCATGGCGCGCATGGCGCATGGCGCATGGCGCGCCGATCCGAACCCCAGAACCAAATCCACGCGCCAGGACTCGACACGAGGTACCGCCGAAGAGCCCCCGCAGGCTGGGCGGGGGATGGAGTCCGCGTAGCACTCAGCTCGTCGCGGCAGATCTCGTGGAGAGGACCTCGATCAGAGGATCAAGCGCAACCACACCGAACGTGTCGATCTGCCACCGCGTAACCCTCACCGGGACCCAGCCGGCAGCGACGAGGAGGTTCTGCCGTCTCCTGTCCCGCTCGAAGTCGTCCCGGCTGCTGTGACTCAGCCAACCGTCGTACTCGAGAAAGACCTTCTCCACCGGCCACGCGAAGTCCAGCCGGAAGGTATGGGAGTCGAGCACGACCACGAATTCCACCTCGGGCGCCGGAATCGGGAGCTCTCGCAGCACATGCAGGAGGTCCCTAGCCGGGGGAGACTCAGTGGCGAGCTCCGACCGGAGATACCCGAGCGCGTCGCACACGAGTCCGGCTCCCGGCCGTTTCGGGTGCCGGAGCGCAAGGGCTCGCGCCGCCAGCAGGGAGGGAGAACAGTGACGGCTACGAAGGACTTCCGCGAGCACGTCCACCCGGCACTCGTCCGGGAGGTCACCAAGGGCATCGATGCAGGATCGCTCGATCGTGGAAACCGGCAGTCCGAGGTACATGCCCATGTCGGACTTCGGGAAGCTGCGCGACGTATGCAGGATCAGCCCGGGCGTGCGACCGCCCCTTCTGCACTTGAGTGTCACGTGCACCGAATCCGGCGCTTCGAGCACACCCCACACGTGAAGAGCGCTCGCCCGTGAAACCACCGCCTTGCCGTCCATCTGGAGAACCGCAGCGCTGCACAGCGCGATGTGGCTCAGCGCGCGGACCGACGTGTGGAACATCACCTCCGGATAGACCAAGGTCCATGCACCGGAATCCAGGCGTCGCCGGACCTCTCCGTTGGTGAACCCTGCCCGTAACGCCTGGAGGCGGTGGAAGGACGAGCCCTGCCGCCGCGCCTGCTTGGCGAGACTGGCTTCCGAAGTGGCCAAGGATCGCATGGGGACCCCCCTCTCGAACCGGCGAGGGGGAAGTGGATGGACGCGAGTGAGCCGGCGTCGCGGGTACCGGGACCGTGCCGGCGGGCGAGTCGCCCTCGCGAGTCCACCCCTTTCTAGAGGACGCCTGCGACAGGACGGGATGGACCGGATCGGCCCCACCCCCGTGGCGCCTGGCGCCTGGCGCCTGGCGCGCCGATCCGAACCCCAGAACCAAATCCACGCGCCAAACCCCCACCCCACCAGCCCATGGCGCGCCAATCCGAACCCCAGAACCAAATGCACGCGCCAGGGCAGACGCCCCGACACGAGCGGGCGTGAGGTCGCCTCGACCCGGGCCCATTGGAGTCTCCCGGGAGGCAACCATCAGAATGTCTGGGTGGCGGACCTTGCCCAGATCCTCGTCCAGATGCTCACGCAGGGAATGGTCTATGCGCTTCTGGCCATGGGCATAGCCATCGTGTTCCGCACGAGCAGGGTGCTCAACTTCGCCCAAGGCGAGCTCATGGTCGTCGGAGTGTTCGTCTTGTACGTGCTCAACACGAACCCGGTCCGCCCCCTCCCTTACCCTCTGGCGGCCTTGGTCGCGATCGCCGTGACGATCGTCCTCGGGATGATCCTCTACCCGCTGGCGGTCG
>QWHP01000304.1 GCA_021404985.1 Actinobacteria bacterium ATB1 | reverse complement strand
CTTCTTCGCCCTCGCCGGGATCCTGCCGAGGGACGAAGCTGTCGAGCGCATCAAGGCCTACACAGAGAAGGTGTACGGGCGGCGGGGCCGCGCCGTCGTGGAACGCAACCATGCAGCGATCGATCGGGCGCTCGAAGAGCTCCACGAGGTGGCCGTCCCCGCGACCGTCACGGCAGGAACGGGACGCAGGCCCGTGGTCCCCCCCGAGGCCCCCGACTTCGTACGGCGCGTCACGGTTCGAATCATGGCGGGCGAGGGCGACCTCCTTCCCGTGAGCGCGTTTCCTCCCGACGGCACGTTCCCGACGGGGACGGCCAGATGGGAGAAGCGCATGATCGCCCAGTCGATCCCGATCTGGGACCCCGAGATCTGCATCGACTGCGCGAAGTGCGCGATCGCCTGCCCGCACGCCGCGATCCGCATGAAGGTCTACCGGCCAGAAGTCCTGACGGAGCTCGGCCGCGAGATACCGACGAAGCCATTTCGGTCCAAGGAGGTCACGGGCCTGGGCCTGACGATCCAGGTGGCGCCCGACGACTGCACGGGCTGCGGCGTCTGCGTGGACGTATGCCCGGCGAAGAGCAAGGCCGAGGTTCGCCTCAAGGCGATCAACATGCGGTCGGCAGACGAGCACAGGGACCAGGAGCGGCGCCGCTTCGAGGCCTTCCTCTCGATCCCGGAGGTGGATCCCGACCTCCTCGACCCCGTGACCGTAAAGGGGTCTCAGGTCCGACAGCCCCTCTTCGAGTTCTCGGGAGCGTGCGCCGGCTGTGGTGAGACACCGTACCTCAAGCTCCTCACGCAGCTCTTTGGCGACCGCATCGTGATCGCGAACTCGACCGGCTGTTCCTCCATCTACGGCGGGAACCTCCCGACCACGCCGTGGACGACGAATGCCGCCGGGCGGGGACCGGCCTGGTCGAACTCGCTGTTCGAGGACAATGCCGAGTTCGGCCTCGGACTACGTCTCGCCCTCGAGAACCACTCGGCCGAGGCCCGCGACCTGCTCGCAGGACTGGCGACAGAGATCGGGCCCGAGCTGGCACAGGACATTCTCGACGCCCGGCAGGTCTCGGAGGCCGACATCTCCCTGCAACGTGATCACGTACGGACGCTGTGGGAGAGACTCAAAAGAGTGGAGGGCGAGCCACGGGCCAGTGCAGAGAGGCTGCTCTCGATCGCCGACGACCTCGTTCGCAAGAGCGTCTGGATCGTCGGAGGTGACGGCTGGGCATACGACATCGGGTTCGGCGGCCTCGACCACGTCCTCGCGTCCGGCCGCGATGTCAACGTGCTCGTGCTCGACACCGAGGTGTACTCGAACACGGGTGGCCAGGCCTCGAAGTCGACTCCGCGTGCGGCAATCGCCAAGTTCGCCTCCTCCGGGAAGTCGACCCCGAAGAAGGACCTGGGCATGATCGCGACCCAGTACGGGGACGTGTACGTCGCTCATGTCGCACTCGGCGCGAACGAGCTCCAGACCGTGAAGGCCTTCGCCGAGGCCGACGAGTGGCGCGGTCCGTCACTGATCATCGCCTACAGCACCTGTATCGCGCACGGGATAGACATGACGACGTCGATGAGCCACCAGAAGGACGCCGTCCGCTCCGGCTACTGGCCGTTGTACCGGTATCACCCGGGTGCAGACGAGCACGAGCATCCGTTCAGGCTCGACTCGAAGCCTCCGTCGATCTCGTTCCGCGACTTCGCGACCAAGGAGGCCCGCTTCGCCATGCTCGAGCGCGTCGACCCCGAGCACGCGCGGCGTCTCTGCGACCTCGCCCAGGCGGACATCGACGAGCGTTGGCGTCTCTACGACCAGACGACCGAGATCGAGCGGACCTACATCGGGTCCGAGGACGAGGAGTGGGAGTGATGGTTGACCTGAGCGTCGACTACCTGGGCATGACCCTGCGGTCGCCGCTGATGGCGTCGGCGTCGCCGATGACGAGCAATGTCGAGAGCCTGATGCGCCTCGAGGACGCGGGCTGCGCGGCGGTCGTGCTTCCCTCTCTCTTCGAGGAGGAGATCGAGCACTACTCCCGAGAGGTCGATCGGATCCTCTCCACCGGGGCCGATATCCACGGGGAAGCCCACTCCTACTTCCCCGACGTGTACGACTACGACACGGGTCCCGACAGGTACCTGCGCCTCGTCGAAGCCGCCAAGGGGGCGCTGTCCATACCCGTGATCGCGAACATGAACGGGATGACGACCGGGTGGTGGACGGAGTTCGCTGTCAGGCTCGAGGATGCCGGAGCGGACGCTGTCGAGCTGAACGAGTACGTCGTCGCCGCGGACCCTACGATCAACGGCTTCGAGGTCGAAGAGAGGTATCTGGATCTCGTCCGCGAGATCGACGCGACGATCTCGATCCCCTTCGCGGTGAAGATCGGCCCGTTCTTCAGCTCCTTCGCGAACATGGCGCAGCAGTTGGTGGATGCGGGTGCCGACGGCCTCGTCCTCTTCAACCGGTTCTTCCAGCCCGACATCGACCTCGACACGCTGTCGGTCGAGCCACACCTGGTCCTGAGCGACTCCGAGGAGCTTCGGCTCCCGCTGCGCTGGATCGCCCTCCTGCGACGGAACATCGACGCATCTCTCGCCGCCACCTCGGGCGTGCACACCCCCGATGACGTCCTGAAGGCACTCCTGGCCGGGGCGGACGTGACCATGATGGCTTCGGCTCTCCTCAAACGTGGGCCGGGCCACATCCGCTTCCTGGAGGTGGAGATCGTACGCTGGATGGAGGCTCACGAGTACCCATCCGTCCGGCTGTTGCAGGGGAGCATGTGCGCGGACGCGGCGGCCGACGCTTCCGCGTACGAGCGGGCCAACTACCTACAGACCCTGCGTTCGTACTCCTCCGACAGCATCTGAGCCGCGACAGCCGCCTGACCGAGGCTGAGACCGCCGTCGTTCGGAGGCACGGATCGGTGGGTCAGCACCTCACACCCACCGGCCTCGACTGCGCGCCAGACGCTGTCGAGCAGGAATGCGTTCTGGAACACTCCGCCGGTCAGGACGACGGTGCCGACGTCGTGCCGCCAGGCGAGCCCGAGGGCCATGCGGGCCACTGCGGCTGCGAACCCGGAGTGGAACGACGCCGCGGTCTCGGAGCGAACCGCTCCGGACGCTGCGGTCTCCGCGATCTCGGCGACTGCCCGGCGAGGGTCGAGCACCCAGGTCGCACCCTCGACGACGTCGACCTCGAACGGACGGCACAGCCCGGCTGCGTGCGCTAGGGCCTCGAGCTCTGCGGCCGCCTGCCCTTCGTAGGTGACCTCCGTGCCGAGGTCCAGGAGCGCTGCCACTGCATCGAATAGCCGCCCGGCCCCCGTGGTCGTCCGCCCGCTCGAAACACTCCACTCGCAGAGCGAGATGAGAGCGTCGGGCTCCGGCACGCGCCCATTCGCCCATCGCCTGGCAGCATCCGGCCCCGCCGCGGCGGCGAGCCATGCGATCGCCATGCGGATAGGGTCTCGGATCGCAGCCTCGCCTCCCGGGAGGGCGACAGGCAGGAGGTGGCCGACCCGATCGAAACCCCCGAGGTCCGAGAGGAGGAATTCCCCTCCCCAACTCGTCCCGTCGGGGCCGAGGCCGTGACCGTCGAGCGCGACACCGAGCACCCGACCGGCGCGTCCGTGCTCCGCCATACACGAGGCGACATGCGCGTGGTGGTGCTGCACGGCGACTGCGGGCATGTCGAGTTCCCTGGCGAGCTGGGTGGACCTGTAGTCGGGGTGGAGATCGTGTGCGACCACCTCCGGTTCGATCCCTGTCAGCGAACCGAGCTTGTCGACTGCACGCACCAGGGCGGTGAGGCCCCCGGTCCCTGCGAGCGTCCCGATGTGATGTCCGACGGTCGCACGGTCACCCTTGGCGAGCGTGACCGTGCACTTCAGGTGGCCCCCTACACCAAGTAGGGGGACCGGCGCGGGGACGGGGATTGCGGAAACCGGGGATGACACAGCAGACGACATCGCTGGCGAGCAGGTACTGAATGGCGACACGCGCGAG
>QWHP01000303.1 GCA_021404985.1 Actinobacteria bacterium ATB1 | reverse complement strand
CCGCCTCGGCGAGGACGCCGCGGACTCGGTCGCTGACATCACCGAGGTTGCCGATCGGCGTCCCGAGGACGGTCAGTCTGGGTTCGCCCACAGGATCACGTCCCCGACCCGGGCACCGACGGCCTCGAGTGTCCCGGCATGCATCTCGAGGGCGCCTGCGGCACCCCATACAAGGCGCGTCAGACGGTGCGGGCGCATCTCCCCGACGAAGTGCAGGATCGTGCCGCTCGCGTCGAGGAACGCTACGTCGATCGGGAATCTCATCCCGAAGGTGTGGACCGACTTGCACGGCGAGAGCCAGAGCGCCTCGTCGCGTCGCATCTCGCTCCGGCCGAGCAGGCCCTTGCTGCGGCCAGTCGCCCCTCTCGCGTACACGACCCTGCCGGGGAAGTGGATCTCAGACATTGAACCTGAACTCGATCACGTCGCCGTCGCTAACCACGTAGTCCCGCCCCTCCAGCCGCGTGTCTCCCTGTCGCTTCGCCTCGTCCCATCCGCCCGCCGCGACGAGGTCGTCGTAGGCGATCACCTCCGCGCGGATGAAGCCACGCTCGAAGTCTGAGTGGATAACGCCCGCAGCCGCGGGCGCGGCGTCTCCCTCACGGATGGTCCATGCCCGCGACTCCTTGTCGCCCGTCGTGAAGAACGTCCGCTTCCCTAGTGTGTGATACGCCGCCCTGGCGACACGGGGCAGCGCGGGCTCGTCGATCTCGTAGCCGGCGAGGAGCTCTGCTCGTTCCGAGGGATCGTCGAGTTGGGCGATCTCATCCTCGAGGGCGACGCAGAGCGCCGTCACGTCAACCTCCCCGACGCTGCTCATGATCTTCGCCTCGACCGCCTGCCTCTCTGCGAGCTCGTCCTCGCCGATGTTGACGACGTACAGGACCTTCTTGTCGGTGAGCAGGAAGTGCTCGCGCAGGAGGGCCCGCATGTCCGGGTCGAGATCCGACCGGTACAGGGGGACACCGGACTCCAGTGCGGATGCCGCCGCCTCGAGCGCAGCAGCTACGCGCTTCTGGGTGTCATCGCTCGCTCCCTTGCGCGCCTTTGGGAGCCGCGCCTCGATCGTCTCGAGATCGGTCAGGCAGAGCTCTGTCTCGAGGACGTCGAGGTCGGCGAGGGGGTCCGGTGGATCGATCGCATACGCGACACCGGCATCCTCGAAGGCGCGAAGGACGTAGAGGATCGCGTCGACCTCGCGGATCTGGGCGAGGAAGCGGTTCCCGAGGCCTTCTCCGTGGGACGCGCCGGCGGCAAGCCCCGCTATGTCGATCACGTTCAGCCCGGCCCGGACGACCTTGCGGGACTTCGCGAGCTCGGCGAGCACGTCGAGACGGGGATCGGGAACCTGCGCAACCCCCACGTTGCTCCCCGTGGTCGTGAACGGATGGGGTGCGACCTCGACGTCTATCCCCGTGAGGGCACGGAACAGGCCCGACTTGCCGCTGTTCGGGAGCCCTACGATGCCGAGTCGTTCCATCTCGGCGATCCTATCGGGCGCCACTGAGACCGAAGGGGTGTGACTGTGCCCAAGACCACCTGGCCTCCCGTGACAGTGGGGATCGATCTCGCCGCAGGGCCGGAGAACACGGCATTCTGCTGCCTCGAGCGGAACAAGGGCGTCGTGCGGGTGTCAGTGCTCCGCTGCAACTGGGACGACGACGATCTGATCGCCGGGATCGGAGGCTCGTCCAAGGCCGGCATCGATTCTCCGCTCGGGTGGCCCGTCGACTTCGTCACTGCCGTCTCGGCCTGGAACGCCCACGGCACCTGGCCCCCGGGCCTTGACCCCAGGGATCCGGCACTCCAGCTCCGCCGGACCGACCGCCTCGTCAAGGACGAGCGAGCAATCCGCCCACTCAGCGTCTCGACGGACAAGATCGGCGTCGTCGCGTTCCGGGCCGCACACCTGCTGGCGCGTCTTGCGGAAGAGGGCCACGAGATCGACAGGGCGGGCTGTTCGGGTCTCGTCGCCGAGGTCTATCCGGCAGCGGCGCTGAAGGCCTGGGGCTTGTGGAGGCAGGGGTACAAGACCGATCGTGGAGTGCTGCGGGACATTGCCCGCCGGCTCCTCGGGACCTGTGGCTGGCTCGAGGTCCACGAGGCGGAGCGAGGAGCGATCGAGACGAGCCACGACGTATTCGACGCCCTCGTCTGCGCCCTCCTCGCGGCACAGGTGGCGATGGGCGAGACCCGGCGGCCCGAACCGGCCGAGCGGGCCGACGCCGAGGTGGAGGGTTGGATCCACGTTCCGTCTCGTGACCAGCCCGTTCCACCACGCTGACTCTTCGGGTTTCGAACGGCGCAGACCGGACAGACAGCTCGGATCCGGCTTGGTCCGCGATGTCGGGCGGCTGATAGCCTCGCCGCATCTCGGACCATCGGACGAGACTCCTCCCAGCGGGACGCCAGAAAGGTCGCCATGAGCAAGCGAACACGCAAGCGCAAGGCGCGCGCACGGAACAAGAAGGCGAATCACCGCCGCAAGCCCAACGCCGGCTCCAAGAGCTGACCCAGGAGAGAGTTGTGGTGGGCAGGGCAGCAACGACTTCGAGGCGAACCCACACCGCACGACTCGCGGCAACGAACGTCCTCCTCGTCCTCCTCTTCGCCTCGGGTTGTGCACCCGGAGCGAACGGCAAGGTCGTCGACGTCAAGACGGTCAGCGGCCCGGAGTCGACGCGTGGTGTCTCGGCCGAGGGCACCCTCGAGGCCGTACGCACGGCCGACATCCAGGCCGAGATGGGCGGACGGGTCATGTCGGTCGACGTCACCGACGGCCAGGAGGTCACGGCCGGACAGGTGATCGTGCAGCTCGATGCGTCGGGCCTCGAAGCACAGCTCCACGCGCTCGGCTCCGACGGTGGGGGCGGAGGGTCGTCCTCCTCGGATACGACAACGACCGACACCGAGGACCTGGAGAAGGCGTTCGCCGTGATCAACGAGATCGCTGCTTCCCGGACGGCGAATCTCGTCTCCCAGATCGCCCTTCTCGACCCCTCGGTTCTGTCGCTCTCCAGCCCGACCGGCACTGTCGCAACCTGCACGCCGGGCCCGACGTTCAGCACGACGATCTGCGGGGAGGTCCTCCCCCTGCAACAGGAGATCCTCGCGATACAGCAGAACGCCGCCGAGTACCAGACCCAGGTGACGACGGACTTCCAGGGCGCCCTGCTCGGCGCTGCCGCGAACCTGGCGCTCGCCTCCGCCCTCGGTGGCGCAGGCGGAGGCAGCGGACAACTCGACGCGCAGGAGGCCGGGCTGCGCACGCAGATCGACGCCATGGAGCTGACCACCCCGATCCCGGGAGTCGTGGCCCTCGGCGGTGGAGGTGGCGGGAGCAGCGGACAGCTCGCGGCGCTCGGTGGGGGCGGAGGCGGATCCGAGGCCACCCTCCAGGTCGGCACGCTCGTCTCACCCGGCCAGACGGTCGCAACGGTGTTCGACACCGAATCGGTTCGGGTCGAAGCCGAGGTCGACGAGGCCGACGTCCCGCTGATCAAGGCGGGACAGATCGCGAGCGTGACGGTCGACGCCTACCCGGGGGAGGAGCTGTCGGGCACCGTGTCAGCCGTCGCGCTGAACCCCGCAACAGGAGAGTCGGGCGGAGTCACCTACGACGTCAAGGTCGACGTACCCTCCGAGGACCTCCCCGGCTGGCGTCCCGGCATGACCGCGAACGTCGACATCGAGGTCGAGCAACCGGTGCCCGGGATCGAGCTGCCCGCATCCGCCGTCGTCACCGACGAGGGGAAGGACTACGTCTTCATCGTCGCCGGCGACACCGCCCAGCGCGTGGAGGTGGACAAGATCGAGGGCAGCGACGGATTCGTCGTCGTCACGAGCGGTCTCGACTCGGGAGCCGTCGTGGTCACCTCCGGAGCCTCGGACCTCGAGGACGGCGACAAGGTGACCACGGCCGACTAGAGGGCGGATTGCCGGCCGCGCGGGTACGGCCCCGCTGCCGGGGTGCCGGCTGCGCTAATCTGGTGGTCCCTCATGGGGGTGTAGCTCAGTTGGAAGAGCGCCGCGGTCGCATCGCGGAGGCCAGGGGTTCAAA
>QWHP01000302.1 GCA_021404985.1 Actinobacteria bacterium ATB1 | reverse complement strand
GATCGTGATCGTGGGCAACGCCGGAGCCGGCAAGACAGCCCTCGTGGACGGAATCCTGACGGCGCCGGTCCTGGCGGAGGGAGACCCTCCCCCGACCAGGGCACATGTGACCGTGCGGCACGCTGAGCAGCCCGAGATCCTCGTGCACCGGGTCGGCTCGGAGACCCCCGAACGGATCGCTCCCGTGGCGGGCCTTCGGATTCCGGAGCAGAACGTATCGTCCGTCGAGGTCTGCGTACCGGATCCCCTCCTGCAAACCGGCCTACGCCTCATCGACACACCGGGGCTGGATCACTACGAGCCCGCTCTACGGGAGGTCACGCGCTCCGCAATCGGCCTCGCCGACGCCATCGTGTTCGCCACGGACGCCTCGACTCCACTCTCCGAACCGGAGGTCGAGCTGATCCGCACCTGCGCGGAGAGGGTTTCGGGTCTGGTCATCGCCCTGACACGCATCGACGTGTCCCGTGACTGGCGCACGACCCTCGAGATCGACCGTGCCCTCCTCGAGGAGGCCGCCGTCCCGACTGACGATGTGTCCTTCCTGGCCGTCAGCGCTCGACTCGCCGAGAAGGCGCGCGAGGCCGGGGCCGTGGGCGACGAGGACAGGGCAGCGAGGCTCGCCGAGAGATCGGGGATTGACGACGTCAGAACCCTGCTGCGCGCAACGCTGGAACAGCGTGAGGTCATGCGTCTCGCCAACATCCTGCGCCTCTGCCGCTCCGTCCTCGCCCATCTCGACGAGACGGAACGAGTCCTGCTCGCCGACGACGGCGTCCTGGACGACCTCGAGGCGAAGCTCGCCGAGAACGCGGCGCGAGCCGAGGAGTTCACCCAGGCGACAGCGACCTGGAGACAGGACCTCGCCCACGAACTCCAGGATCTCACCTACCAGGCCAACGAGGAGGCCAACCGCCACATAGCTGCGCTGCAGACACGCTATGACAGGATGATTCACGAGGCGGGGGACCGAGTAGGGAGACTCGCTGAGACGATCCCGGCCGACATGGATGCCTGCCTGCGGGTCGCCTGGATGGAGATCGCGGGACTCATCGCCCGTGGCCTGGAGACGATATCGAGGGGAGTGGCCGAGAGGTTCGAGGTGCCTGGTCTCGAGGTCGTGTTCGACGACCTGTCTCTCCGACAAAGGGTCAGCGAGATCGCGGCACAGCGGGGTACACCCGAGCGCCACGACCTGAACAGTGTCGACTACCTGAGGGCCGGCTGGCCGGTGGTCGGGATGGGCAGCCTCGCGCTCAGGCTCGCCCCCCTGATCGGGCTCACGGGCGCTGCAGCGCTTGTAGCGACGCCGCTGCTCGCAACGGCCTCTCTCGTAGCGGGTGGCATGATCGCGAAACGAACTCTGGATTCTTCGAGGGGTATGCGTGATCGCCAGGAGATATCGCGCTACGTGTCGGCTGTCCTGTCACAGGCGAAGACCGATATGAACACCAACATGGGCAGACAGCTCGCGGGCATCCGCCAGCACATGCAACAGAGGATCGACGGTGTGCTCAGGGAAAGGCGCCGCGATCTGAGCACGCAGCTCCAGACCCTCAAGGAGATGCGTTCCATGACGGCTGTGAGCCGGAAGGCGGAACGGGCTGCAGCGCAGAAGAGGCTGGCCAGGATCGAGCGATTGGGGCAAACGGCCGACGAGCTCGAGACCTCCCTTGCAGCTGCCCTCCAGAGAGCACGGACAGGAGCCACCGCATGAGCGATTGGGTCCTTGCGATCGATTTCGGGACAACGAACACAGTGGGCGCCATGGCCTACGACGATCATGTGGAGCCTTTGGAGATCGAGGGCGCGAGGCGCCTGAGATCCCTGGTCGTCGTCTCGCCCGAGGGTGACATCCTCGTCGGGAGAGCAGCGGCCGAACGCGCGATCGTCGAACCGGGGCATGCCGAGATGACACCCAAGCGGCGCCTCGGTGGTCCACCGCTCCTCCTCGGGGACCGCAGCGTCGATGCAACAGACGCCGCAGCGGCCGTCCTGAGATACGTGTACGACGAAGCAAAACGACAGAGGGGCGGAATCCCTCCGGTCTCCACGTGGCTCACCCATCCGGCGGGATGGGCAGATGCGCGCCTTTCCGCCCTGCGAGACGCAGGCCGCAGAGCAGGACTGCCCGGCGTCGGTCTCCTGCCCGAACCCGTCGCTGCCGCAATCCATTATGCAGAGGGAGGGATCGCCCGTGGACGGCATGTTGCCGTCTACGACCTCGGCGGCGGGACCTTCGACACGACTGTGCTTCGCCGGACCGAGATCGGCTTCGAGATCTCGGGCCAACCGGGAGGCGATCCTGAGATCGGGGGCGAGGAGTTCGACCACCGGATCGTCCTCCTACTTGGCGAGATCCTTGGAGTCGACGACCCCACTGCGTGGGAACGGATCCGGCAACCGGGTGACGACCGGGCGTGGCAGCAAGTGGCGACCCGTTTCAGGGATGCCGCCAGGGAGGCGAAGGAGTCCCTGTCCACCGTGACAAGCGCACAGGTCTACGTGCCGGCGCCGGTCGACCGGGACCTGCGCATCACACGTCCCGAGTTCGAGTCCCTTGTCAGGGACGACATCGAGAAGACCGCACGGATCCTCCAGGTCACGATCCACGACGCCGGAATAGGAGATGGCGAAGTGGATGCGATCTATCTCGTCGGTGGATCGAGCCGGATCCCGATCGTCCCCGAGATCATCGAGTCCCATCTGCAGGGCACGACGGTCACTCTCGACGAACCCAAGGTAGTCACGGCACTGGGAGCTGCCCGGCACGGAGCCGCTATCGCACGCGCTGCGACGCAGGCGGCCCGGGAACCGTCGGTCACGACAACATCGGCGTTGGTGCCCGCTTCACCTCCGGCGTCTCCCACGCCACCGACGCCTGCCGAACCTGCGGTCGCACATGAGCACGCCCCTGCCTCCATGAACGCTCCGCAGTTGCCCCCTCCAACTCTTGGAGCCGGGCCCGCGGCGCCCACTCCGGGTGGAGGAGGTGGTGAGAGCAACAGGGCCCTGATGGTCGTGGCGATCGTCGTCGGGGCGGTGCTCCTTCTCGCTGCCGCAGGCACAGCCCTCTTCGTGCTGCGCGACTCGGGCAGTAAGCGCGCCGAGCCGACATCGACGACGACCACGGAACCTCCAGTCGACACGTTCGCGAACCTCGGGATCGGCGACTGCTTCGATGCCGAGATCGCCGACGTCGTGGACGCTGTCGAGGAGACCGACTGCAGCGAGGAGCACGAGTTCGAGGTGTTCGACATCGTCCACTTCGGCGAGGAGGAAGGCCTTCCCATGCCCTCCTCCGAGGAGTTCGCCGCCGAGTGCGAATCCACTTTCGAGGACTACGTGGGATCGACACCGGAGGAGACCACCCTTGAGATCTCCTGGTTCGCCCCCGTCGAGGAGAACTGGGACGACGGCACGGATCGCAGCATCATCTGCTATGTCGGCGGCTGGTACGAACCACTCACGTTCTCACTCCAGGACAGCGGGTACTGAGAGCTCCGGCGCCGCCGCGTTGCGGCGCTGAGCACGACCGGCAGCAGAACGAGGCTCTTGATGCTCGTCCGCGCGCCGGTCAGATCACCGAATGGCCCCGAAGGAACCGAATCGGACTCCGGCTCGGCGACGACCATCTCGTTCCCCGAATCCTCCCAAGCGTCCTCGAGGTCCTCGAGGGGAATCTCCATGCCCTGGCCCCCCGGAACACCCGGGTCGTCGACGACGGCGACCCCCCGTTCGTCGTCGATGGCAACGAGGACGACGGCGTGGTCCGCCGTCGTGTCACCTTCGCCTTCGCCCCAGAGCTCCTCTGCATCCACCGAGAGGATCACCGCGTCGCCCTCGTCCAGATGCGTCCTCAGATCGTCGATATCGCCTGTCTCCAAGTGCGCGTCGACACCCATATCCTCGAGGAGAGTGACGGCCTCACCCGCAGTCATGCCCTCCCAGTCGCCGGGTTCGCCGTCCAGCAAGCCGAGATCCACGGCAGCCGACACGGCCTCCGCCTCCGAGGTCTCCTCCCCTGTCAGGATCGTCACAGCCATCGCCGCACTAGCGGGAACGCAGAGGCCCGTCTCCGACTGGGTGAGCGCAGCATCGACCCCGTCCGAGATGT
>QWHP01000004.1 GCA_021404985.1 Actinobacteria bacterium ATB1 | reverse complement strand
CGACAGCCACACACAGCGCGAGCAGGACGTTCTCCGGTTCGGAGCTCCTGACAGGTCCTGAAGCGCGAGCTGGAGCACGTCGAATCGCGAACCACGGTCGGGGAGGGAGCCTTCGAGGACGCCGGCGAAAGCTCCAAAGGGGACAGAGGCAAGAGATCGTGCGCCGACGACGTGAACTGTGCGGTGACCGTTCGATGCATCGCGTACGAGGACCTCGGACAGCAGTCGGGACTTGCCGACTCCGGCATCACCGAAGACGGCCACTCGGCAGGGGAGGGCACCTTCACCCTCGATCTCACCGATCTCCTTGGTGTGGCAGGCAAAGGGCCATATCGTTGGTGGGAGCCCGGCGCGAGCCATCGGGAGAGGTCAGATGAGTGTGGTGCAACACCGCCGACAAGCGTGCTTTCGCAGGAGCCGAAATGGCATCTGGCGGGCTGAGCGGCGCCCTTGGGGGACCTCATGGCCTCCGTCGCCGTGGTGATCGAGGTATTCCTCTTGCATCTCGGTCGCACCTACGGTTCCACTCCGGCCGAGCGCAAGCTGGTGTTGCCCGGCGAGCACATCGTTCCCGCGCCGACGGCAGTGACGAACCATGCGACGACGATCGACGCACCGCCGGACCGTGTCTGCCCTGGTTGGTCCAGATGGGCTGGCACCGTGCCGGCTGGTACACGGCATGCTGGGTCGACCTCCGGCTCTTTCCCGCGAACTTGCCGAGCGCGAATCGGATCGTCCCCGAACTCCAGGACATAGAGATCGGGACCTTCATCCCGGACGGACCGCCCGAGACGGAATGTGGGCTCTTCGTAGAGGTGCTCGAACCTGAGAGTGCCCTCGTCTTGCACTCGAACAGTCACCTGCCACTCGCCTGGCGCCAGAATCACAGGGCGGATCTCGACTGGTCTTGGGCATTCGTGCTCATGCCGGTCGATGGCGGGGGACGGACACGGTTCCTCTTCAGGTCGCGATCGGCGACCTCGCCCCGGTGGCTGAAATCGGGGGCCAATCTGGCCGTCGTCCCCTGCGGAGTTCGTGATGTCCCGTGACATGCTGGACGGGGTGAAGAAGCGTGCAGAGGGCCTACATCGCCAGGATCGGGAGTCCATGTGACTGCAACAGGGAGCCTCACCCGTTCTGCGGCCGCACGCGCAGTCACCCTCGCCGAGGAGATACGCCGGCTGGCGGGAAGGACACTTCGGTGGATCAGAGTGGCGGTGGCCGTCAGCGCCGTCGTCGGGGTCGTGGCGGCGATCGCCGTCTGGGAGATCTTCGCCTGGTGGTGGCCGGTCCTCGGGGTCGCGTTGGTGGCCTTCCTCGCGCCGGCTGCCGTCCTCTGGTGGTATCAGGGCACCCTGGCGTCCTTGACCGAGCTGCCGGATGCCCTATCTGCCCGCTGGACGGACTTCGGGGAGTACCGGGCCGCGCGCTCAGGTCTCGGGCAGCAATCCCGAAGTGGTACCGTCCTACACGTCCGTCCTGTCGTCGTCCGGATCCTCAAGGACATCTTCAGCCTCCGCGGAGTGCTCGCCGAGGTGGCCGTCAACGCTCGCTCGCTTGTCACGCCGATCCCCCATGTCGCCGGCGCGCTCGCGGCCCTTGCGGCGTTGGCCACCACGATTCTTGTGCCGGTGGTCGTGGGGATCGCACTGGCGCTCTGAACGAGGGGTCAGAGCCAGCCCTTGCGGCGGAAGAGCCCATAGAGTCCTGTTGCACACACGACGATCAACACGAGGCTGACGATCCAACCCGATACCCTTCCCTCGCCGGGATACGGCACGTTCATGCCGTAGTACCCGGTGAT
Organism: Actinobacteria bacterium ATB1; assembly: GCA_021404985.1. GTDB lineage: Bacteria > Actinomycetota > Acidimicrobiia > UBA2766 > UBA2766 > QWHP01. The sequence continues at coordinate 20,542 of QWHP01000004.1, read as the reverse complement.
AAGGGTCGGGACGGCGATGATCGCGGCCCAGCTCGTGACCTTCTTCATGATCAGGTTCTGCCGGTACTCGTGCAACGTGAGATTCGTCTCGACGATCGTCGTCACGAGATCCCGAATGGCGTCGGTCGACTCCACGACCCTGAGGATGTGGTCGTACAGATCCTGGTAGTACGGGTAGAGCTCCTCGAGCACGGTCGAGTGCTCTCGCCGCATGAGGCCGGACACGACCTCGCGCAGTGGAGCTGCCAAACGGTGGAACCGGACCAGGGACTGGCGGACATGAAACCAACGACGTTGCTGACCGGGGGCGAGCGGGGTTCCCGCGAAGATCAGGTCGCTCACCTCGTCGTAGTAGTCGTCGAAGGCGGACAGGACGTCGAAGTACTCGTCGATCACCGTGTCGAGCAGGCTGTAGAGGAGGAAACTCACTCCGTGCGACGTCATCTCGTCCGACGCATCCCAGCGGTGTACGACCTCCTCGATCGGGAATGCCTCGTTCGCGCGAACGGTCACAAGCCACTGGTGGTTCGCGAAGACGTCGATTTCGGTCGTGACAAGCCTCTCGGAGTCGGTGTCGATCCGCATGGCGTGGCACGCCAGAAACGCGTGGGATGCATAGTGGTCCAGCTTCGGTCTCTGGTGCGGATCCAGGGCGTCTTCGACGGCGAGCTCGTGCAGGCCGAGCTCCGACGCGAGCTCGTGGAGCTCCGCTTCCGACGGCGCGCAGAGATCGAGCCAGAGCACCGTGCCTGGCGTCTCCAGGTGTTCGGAGATCTCTGCCATCGGGAACCCCTCCGCTTGGAGGGTCCCGTTTCGGTACGCGCGCGTGTGAGCCGTTCCCATCTCGTCAGGAGGGTACCGGCGCGTGGAGGCAGGAGTTCCCGGTTGACCTCACTGCCCCGGCACCGACCGATACCGGTACTCGTGCGTCCAGAGCTGGCACGGGTCGATCGTGAGGAACCGCAGCGTCGGACCGGAGACGTCCACACCCTCGGCCTCCGTCGGCATCGCGCAATAAGGGGCAAGCCAGGGGATCGCGTGGTCCACGGGGTTGGCACCGAGAGAGGTCGGATGGCCCTCCACGTCGAGGCCGTCGAGCGGCCTGGCGAGGTCGACCTGGATCAGATCGCGATCCTCCGTGTCGTCGAGGCAGAGGAGCTGCGCGGCACTGGCGAAGTCGCACCCCTGCACACGGTCCAGCGGTGATGTGAGGTGGATGGAGAAGGCGACGTCGACCTCGGGGCCCCTGAGGTCTTCGACCGCGAAGACGAGTATCGAGGTCATGTCGTCCCATTCCCCGCTGGCGAGCCAGTCACCGCCCGGTGAGACGGCGACCCACGAGTTGTGGTCCGTCTCACCCGGACCGACACGATGGACGGACCAGTCGGTGATCCGGAGAGTCCTGGCATCGACCACCCCGAACGCCTTCTCGGTCTCGTTTGCGTCGCTCTCGTAAGGCAGGTAGATGCGGCCGGCGTGCGAGTCGACGTCGCCCACGTGGAGGTAGCCAGAGAGGAGAAGCTCGAACGGGATGGCGAACGACCGTCCTGTGATGTGGCCACTCGGACTGGTCCGCTCCAAGCCGAGTCTCCACGAGTAGACGGTCGTTCCGGGGCTCGAGGGGTCGGTGGCCAGTCCCTGGCTCCGCGTGAACGGGCCCACCCTGTGGGACACGAACTCCCAACGACCGAGACTTGGGGAATCCGCTCGGACCGACGGGGGAGTGTGCAAGAAGGCCGAGAGGAGCGCGGTGAGGACAAGCGCGGAGGCGATGCCCTTGCGCGTGACGTGCAGACCCACAGGACCTCCCCGAGGAACCTTCGCTCACCAGTCTGGTGCGCTCCTGCGCGGGGTGGCAACGTGGAGGGTACGCAAGAGGAGACCCTCTTCCACCGCCGCACGTTCTGGGCGCGACGCAGGTTCCATTCCATGACCAGATCGGCACCCGATTGTGCGATCAGTTCGGCGGAGTCTTGCGTCTCGAGGTCCCGCTTGGCGCGCAGAGCTCTCGCGTACTCGGCGGTGAGGTCCACCTACTCGAGCACACCGAACTCGGCGCGTTCGAGGAGCTCGGCATACTCCCTCTGTCGCACCGACACGTCGGGTGGCCCTGCCCCAAGCACGACGCGGTATTCGGCGTCGGTCAGGTCCGGTGCGGGTCGGATGACGTGGAAGGCCATCTGTCCTGCCCTCCGCGCACTCGCCGGCATTCACGAAGCACCGCGACCTTGTCCGCGAGGCAGCAGAGTACGTCCGTGTGGACCACTCGCGTGAACGTCCCTTTCGAGAAGGGGAGACGGCGCCCGTCTGCCGGCGTCGACCATGCAGTGCCGGCAAGTCCCTCCGCCTGCGCTCTGAGCACGGATCGCCTTACCCCGCCGGGACACGTCGACGCAAACCATCCGGCAGCCCGCAGTCGATGCCAGATACAAGCCCCGCCAGCCGACACCCGAGCCGATGTCAAGCAGCGTGTCCCGGGACGACAGGTCAAGACAGGAGCGGATTTCGTCCACTTGCGCTCGGGTGGCGTAGCCATCGGCCCCGTAGTCGGAACCCAGCACCGGTCTCTCGTACCGCCGGACCACGTCGAGCCGGATTGGTCACGACGATCACCCGACTGAGCCGCGCAGCCTGACGGTGCGCGATAGGTCATCGATTCCCCGAGGACAAGCGTAGGCTCCCGCGATCGTGCGTGCTTCTTCCCCCACGAAAGTCGCGGTCTTCGCCGCCATGAAACCAGAGATGCGTCCCCTCGTGCGGAGGCTCCGCCTCGCACCGAGATTCGGCTGGGGGACGGAGGCCTACGGGGGAGCGGTGCCCGGAGTACCCGGCCTGACGGTCTTGGCTGTGCTCACGACCATGGGCACGCACGCTGCGGGGCGGGTCGCGCGTCGCGTCGTCTCCACCGGTGACGTGGACCGCGTGGTGGTGATCGGAGTTGCCGGAGGGATCGGGGCGCGGACGGTGATCGGAGATCTCGTCGTCCCCGAGTGCGTCGTCGACGGTTCGACGGGGAGGGCCTACGAGCCGGCTCCGCTGCCGGGTCTGCAGGCTGCGGGAATTCTTCGGACTGGCGACGACCTGGTGCTTCACGCCGGCGAGCTCTCACGCCTCGAGTCGGAGGGTTTCACCGCCCTGGACATGGAGACCGCAGCGATCGCCGAGGCATCCGAGGAATCCGGTTGCCCTTGGTCGGTAGTCCGGGCGGTGAGCGACCGTGCAGGCATCGACGACGTGGACGAAGCAGTGGCGCACCTCGCGAAGCCCGACGGGAGTCCGGATTGGGCGGCACTCACCCGCTTCGTACTCACGCAGCCGCGACGCGTCCCGAATCTCGTGCGGCTCGGGAAGGGCCTCAGGGTTGCGGCGCCGGCATCGGTCGACGCGCTGCTCCGCGTCCTCCCGCAGTTCGTGGAAGGCGAAGCCGGCTGATCTCTGCTAGGCATCTGGTTCGGCTCGAAGCAAACGACCAGGGGGTTCGAGATGGGCGAGACCAAGCCGATACCCGACGACTACCCGCGTGTGACACCGTACCTGTGCGTGGACGGGGCGGCAGACGCGATCCGGTTCTATTCGGACGTGCTCGGAGCCGTCGAGAGAGGTCGACTGCCGGGCCCGGACGGCATGGTCGCGCACGCCGAGATCATGATCGGAGACTCCCTGATCATGCTCTCCGACGAGTTCCCCGAGATGGGTGCTGTCGGCCCGCACGCCGTCGGGGGGACACCGGTCACCATCATGGTCTACGTCGAGGATGTCGACGCCACGTATGCGAAGGCCCTGGAGAACGGGGCCGGCACCATCAGGCCTGTGCAGGACCAGTTCTACGGGGACCGGACCGGGATGTTCGAGGACCCGTGGGGTCACCGTTGGACTGTCGGGACCCACATCGAGGATGTCTCGATGGAAGAGATGGAGCGGCGCATGGCCGCAGGCATGGCAGAGATGACCGAGACCTGAGCGCAGGCATCCTTCGAATCAGAGAAGGCCCAGTTCCGCGAGCGTCGCTGCCTGCATCAGGTCACCGTCCACAGTCAGGCGCTTCGTGCTGAACGCCTCGGCGCCTGCGAGCTCGCCGTTGGCGATCTTCACGTAGTCCTCGGCGGACGCCCGGATCGTGACAGGTGCCGGTGTCTCGCCCGCGAGCTGCGTGACGGACAGCTTCGCATCCCGCACCGTCAGCAGCCAGTGGCCACCGCCATTCCCTGTGAGCGCGAACGCGACCTCCACGTCGACCCCTTCCGCCTTTGCGCTGTCGAAGCGATCCTGCATCGCGTCGAACACGTCGGCGGCAGTCGTCAACGTGCCGGAGAAGTGGTGAGACCGCTGCCTCTCGGCAGGCATGAGCTCCCTTTCCATCGCCTCGACGGACTCGGCGAGGATGTCGATCATCCGATCCACGCAATCGGTGTCGATCGTCAGAGGTGGAGCGAGGCCAACGGTCTCGATGCCCATCGCCCTGCAGTAGAGCCCCCTGTCCCATGCCTCTTGTTCGACCTTCACACAGGCGGTGTGCGGCATCGAGAAACCACGCTTGCTCGCCCGGTCGGCGACGAACTCGAGCCCTGCCATGAGGCCCATGCCGCGTACGTCGCCGACGGACTCGTAGGCGCCCATTCGCTCGTGGAGTTGCTCCTGGAGGTATGCGCCCACGCGGGCGGCATTGCCCGGAAGATCCTCCGACTCGACGATGTCGAGGTTTGCGAGCCCGGCGGCACAGCACACGGGATGGCCCATGTACGTGAAGCCGTGGCTTACGGGCATCGCCTCGGGCAGGTTCTCCGCGATCGTGTCCCAGATCTCGTCGGATATCACTGACGCCCCCAAGGGCAGGTAGCCACTCGTGAGGCCCTTCGCCAGCGTCACGATGTCCGGTCTGACGTCCCACTGCTCGTGCCCGAACATCGTCCCCGTCCTCCCGAAGCCGGTGACCACCTCGTCGACGACGAGGAGGATTCCGTGACGGTCGCAGATCTCACGGATCAATGGGAAATAGTCGGCTGGGGGAGGGATGATGCCGCCGGCACCGATCACCGGTTCGGCAACGAACGCGGCGACGGTCTCGGGGCCCTCGCGTTCGACCAGTTCTTCCAGGGCTCGCGCGCAGGCGAGGTTGCAGTCCGGATACTCGAGGCCGAGCTCGCACTTGTAGCAGTACGGGGCCGCTATGTGCTCGAAGCCAGGTGCGTCGGGTCCGAAGTTCCAGTGCATGGGGAGGATGCCCGTCGCTGTCATCGTCGCGATCGTCAAGCCGTGATAACCGTTGTGGCGTGCCACGATCGTCTTGCGGCGGTCTTCGCCGCGCAGCGCCCAGTAGAGGCGAAGGAGTTTGAAGTTGGTCTCGTTCGCCTCCGACCCACCAGAGGCGAACATGACGTGGCCCAGGCCGTACTCGGGGCGGAACATCGAGACGATTCGCTCGGCGAGCTCGATCGCACGTGGATGCGACTGACCGTGGAAGGTCGTGAAGTACTCGAGGGTCTCCATCTGGTTCTTGACGGCGTCGATTATCTCCCGGCGTCCGTGACCGACCGTGACGCACCAGAGCCCTGCGAAGCCGTCGATGATCCGGTTGCCGTGTTCGTCCGTCACCCACCAACCGTCACCCTCGACCACGATTCGAGGGCCGTGTTCGGTCATCTCGCTCGGCGAGGTGACGGGATGGATGAGATGTGCGACGTCGCGTGACGCGAGCTCTGACATACCCTGTGGCTCTCCGGTCATCTCCTGGCCCCTTTCCTTCTTCCCTGTCGTTCGCGTGTGTCGGATCTGAGCGACTCGACGAGATGTTCCACGACGGCGATCGCGTCGTCGCGGTTCCCGGTTCTCAGCACGTGCAACGTCGCCTCCGCCCAAGCGCCTGTCATGATGCGAGCCAGAGCCTCGGGGTCGAGGTCGACGAGCTCACCCCGTGCGATCCCCGCGGCGAGGATTTCCTTCACCATCGTCGCGGACTCGTCATGGTCACGCCGCCCGGTCTCGTCGAGTGCCGGGATAACCCAGGCGTCCCTCAGGAAGAAGCGGGCCTCGCCGAGATCGCCGAGCGCGTCGCGGTACGCGCTGAAGGCATGTCCCATCGCAGAGACCACGTCGGAGTCCGGATCCAGGCGGGCAAGGGCGCTGGAGGTCAGCCGGTCGTAGAGCTCGTGCTGGAGCTCCCGGCCGAGATCGTCCTTGTCGGCGAACCAGTAGTAGACGGCACCCTTCGTCACACCGGCCGCGGCGGCGATGTCCTCGACGGTCACGTTCTGGTAGCCGCGGGTCGCGAACTCGCGCAGGGCTGCCGCCAGGATCGCATCTCGCGTCTGCTGTCCACGAGGGAGTCGCCGTCCCATAGCTGCCCAGTCACCTTCGCGTCCCGCCGGGGTGGAGGTCCGGGAACGTCCTCGCCCGTGAGGATTCCGAGCGAATCTCCTCGGACGGGACGTACAGAAATCCTACGGAGCGTATGAAAGGCGGGTCAACTCGGCCCCGGATATCCTCTGGCGACGCATGCCTGACCTCTCGACATGTCCGTGTCGCTCCGTGTGGGGGGAGGTGAGAAAACTCATGCAGGGTTACACGGGATCCGACAATGCCTCGGCCCACTCCGAGAGCGGTGAGACGAGAGTCCGGATCGTGGACGAGTTGGGTTCGCTCGCCCTCGAACTCGACAAGTGGAAGGGGGCCGACGATGAGGACGGGTGATTTCTGGTGGGGGACCGCTGCGTCCTCGACCCAGGCGGAAGGCGCCGCTCCTGCATCGGATTGGCTGCAGTGGGAGGATGCCGGGCGCGTGCCTCGCTCGGGCGATGGCAACGGCTTCGCGTCGCGTTACGAGGAGGACTTCGCGACGCTTGCCGGCCTCGGTCTGCGTCACCACCGGCTCTCCATCGAATGGGCCCGTGTCGAACCCGAGCCCGGCAGGCGGGATCCACAGGCTGTCGCCCACTACAGGGACGTGCTCGCAGCGGCGCGTGACAAAGGGATCGATATCTGGGTCTGCCTCCACCACTTCACGCTCCCTGTCTGGTTCGTCGACTCCGGCGGATTCGCGAGTGCCCAGGGTCGGGAGTACTGGAAGCGGCACGTGCACTGGATGGCCGAGACGTTCGGGGATTACGTCCACGGGTGGAAACCGGTCAACGAACCCGTCGCGTTCGCCGGGGCGGGCTGGCTCCTCGGAATGCACCCGCCGGGAGAGCGGGACGTGGGGTCGTTCCTCGAACAGCTCGAGGCCACGTACATCGCGGCGCTCGAAGCCGCCCGTATCCTGCACGGCAGCGGGCGTCCGGTGGCGACGATCGAGGCGGTGAGCCCCGTGTTCGCGGCTTCCGGCAGCGAGGCGGACGAGAGCGCCGCCCGTCTCGTGGACGACGTCTACTGGGGCGTCTGGACTCGGATGCTCGGCGAGGGAGTCCTCCACGTCCCGCTACGTGATCCGCTCGAAGTGCCGGACGCCCCGGACGTGTTCGACCTCGCCGGTTTCTCGTACTACTCGGCGACCTCGATCTCTGCGGACCTCTCGATGGGACCGTACCCGGCCGGAGCCGAAGTGGGACCGATGGGTTACGTTCCTTGGAGCGAGGGCATCGGGATCGTCCTCGACAGGCTCGCGGACACCCTTCCCGGTAGGGACATCCTCATCTGTGAACACGGCGTCGGGACAACCGACGACGACCTGCGCTGCACGATCCTGTCTGACTCGCTCGATCTCGTTGGTGCCGCCGTGCGAGATGGTGTACCCGTCAGCGGGTTCTTCCACTGGACAGCGGTCGACAACTACGAATGGTCGTTCGGCTACGACGTTCCCTTCGGCGTCATCGACGCCGAACGCGTCCCGAGGGCGAGTGCCCGTCTCCTGTCGGACCGCGTCGCAGCCGGTCTGTATCCCCCGGTCGCCCGGTGACTGACTCCGTCGCGTTGCCGTCAGAACGGAAGATGCTCACCTTGGAGCGCACGCAGCTCGTCGAACATCGCCCGGCACGCCTGGCGGTCTGCCGGTGAATGCGGGTCGTTCAACAGTGCCTCGAACGCCGGTTCGGGATCCCCGGTCAGAGCTGAGCTGACTATGAGGTCCTGGAGGCCAACCTGCGTCGCGATGCAGCCGGCGATCGGATCTGCGACCGGCGGCATCTCCTCCGGATGGATTCCGTTCCTGTCCACGGTCGCGCCGACCTCAACGATCGCGTCTTCGGCGACGTTGGGGATCCAGCCCTGGTTCGGCACGTTCACGGCGTTGACCCGTCTGGGTTGTCCGGTCCAGATGGCGGCGATGATAGGGATCACTTCCTCGAGGGAGTGGCCGAACCTGTGGAACGGGATGCGAGACGCGCCGTCCGCGTACCGCTCGGCAAGTCGGGTCGCGCGGTCGTTGAATCGACGGTGGAAGTCGTACGGGTCGGGATGCCAGCCGGCGACGTCGTGAGCGAAAGGCAGGTACTCGCCGATGTGGCTGTCGGTCGAGGCGGGAACCAGGCCGTACGTGCGGACCATGTGGGTGACGATCGGCTGGTACATCTGCTCGGACAGCCCGTCGAACCACGGCACCTTCAGCAGGGCCTTGGCAACTGCGACGGTGAGCGGCGAGAAGTCGAAGAAGGGTTTCTCGTAGAGCGCTCGGACTCTCTCGAGCAGGTCCTCGCCCGTCTCGGCGTGTGTCATCTCCGTGAAGAACGTGAAGTGGTTGATGCCCGATGCCTTCGCGCGGATCTTGCGAGCCGGGACGCGGAGGAGGAGTCCGAGCCGGGTGATCCCGATCGGCATCTCGTGGCACATCCCGACGTTCGCGAGGTTCGTTGCCCGGTTCACAGCCAGCGTCACGCGGCTCATCGGATTGCTCAGGTTCACGAAGAACGTGTCCGGGCAGTACTTCTCGATGTCGGCACAGATCGAGAGAGTGTTCTTGATCGAACGCAGCGAGTGGAACACGCCACCGGGGCCGCCGTTCTCGCCGTTGATCTGTGTCGAGCCGTGGCGCCGCGGGATCTCGTAGTCCTGTTTCCAGTACTCGAACCGCTTGAACTCGGCGCTTGCGATGCAGAAGTCGGCATCGTCGAGCGCCTCCGCAGGATCGACCGAATAGTCGAGTCGGATGGGGGAGCTGTTGGCGGCGTTGAGCCTCGATGCCATTCGATACGCCCTGAGGAGGCGGGCCTCGTCGACGTCGTGCAGCATGAGGCGGGCGCCGGCGAGAGAGGGCGTGTGGATGACGTCGTTGACCATCGTCGGGCCGAAGGACATCCCACCGGCGCCGACCATCGTGATCTTGGGATCCCCCATCCCACGATCATGACCTCCCTCAGAGGCACATTTCCAGTTCCGCTCTGATGGACCAGGTGCGCGTCTCCTCGACTGCCCCCGCCCTGCAAGGGGCGCGTTCTGCTTCGGAGCCGGTCTCGGTGATCTCGTGAAGTCTGCTTCGGACCGACTCAGTGGGGCACTCTGGGACTCGCGGCCCCGGGGGTTTGTGCGGATTGTTTGAGGCATGTGATGAGACCGTGGCGCTGGGCAGCAGGCGCAGCAGTCGTTCAGGGATGGGTGGATTGAGGTACCCCAGGGGTAGTTGAATTCGCCCACGTGGGGGGTGTCGAGACGGTAGGAGCGGACGTGGCTGAACCGACCCAGGTCGAGGACCTTGGAGGCGAACAGGTCTCACTTGCGTGGGGCACGCTCCTTGCCCTCGGGGCCACGCAGTTCCTCATGGTCCTCGACCAAGCCGTCATGAACGTGTCGATAAGCCAGCTCGTCGCGGACTTCGACACGACAGTCACCGTTATCCAGGGAGTCATCACCCTCTACAGCCTCACGATGGCGGCACTCATGATCACGGGGGGCAAGATCGGCGACATCCTCGGACGCCGGCGGACCTTTGCGATCGGGCTCGTCGTCTATTGCTGTGGCTCGGCCATCACGGCGCTCGCCCCGACAGTGCAGGTGCTTGCTCTCGGCTGGTCCATACTCGAGGGGATCGGAGCGGCCATGGTTCTGCCGGCACTGGCGGCCCTCGTGGCGGGCAACTTCGAGGGCAGGGCGCGGGTGGTGGCGTATGCCGTGATGGGCGGCGTCGCGGGGGCGGGTATTGCCGTCGGGCCCATCCTCGGAGGCTGGGCGACGACTGAGCTCAGTTGGCGCGTCGTGTTCGCGGGTGAGGTGGCCGTCGGGATCGGGATCCTTCTCGCGCTCGGTCTGGTGAAGGATGCACCGAGCACGGGGCCGAAGCCGAAGCTCGACGTTGTCGGGGCCGTGCTCTCGGCCGTGGGCATGACCCTCGTCGTCCTCGGAATCCTCCAAGCGAGCACGTGGGGCTGGGTGCAGCCGAAGGCCTCACCGGTGGAGCCCTTCGGGTTCAGTCTCACCCCGTTCGTCGTTGCGGCGGGCGGTGTCCTTCTCTGGCTGTTCCGTCGCTGGCAGGCCCACATGGAGGATCATGGCCGGGAGCCTCTCGTCCACTTCCGCCTCTTCGCGATCACGCACCTACGGGCGGGGCTGGAGTCTCTGTTGAACCAGAACCTCGTCCTCATGGGCATCTTCTTCGTGATACCGCTGTACCTGCAGCTCGTCCTAGGACTCGACGCACTCGAAACCGGCCTCAAGATGCTTCCCGTCTCCGTGATGATGTTCCTGACGTCGATTGCAGGTTCACGACTGGCGACCCGCTTCGCTCCGCGACTGCTTGTTCGTCTGGGACTCTTCGTCATTCTGGTGTCGGTGGGGGTCCTGCTCGGGACGATCGAGCCAACGCTCGACTCGGGCGCCTTCAGGCTCGGAATGGGTGCGCTCGGCGTGGGCATGGGACTGATCGCATCGCAGCTCGGAAATGTCGTCCAGTCGTCAGTTGGATCGAAGGACCGAGGTGAGGCGGGGGGACTCCAATACACGGCCCAACAGCTCGGCTCGTCACTCGGTGTTGCCTTGATCGGGGCGATCGTGTTGAGCGGACTCGTCAACAACTTCGTCTCGTCAGTGAGCGCGGACGAGCGGATCAGCGACGCAACGGAGGAACAGGTGCAGATAGCCGTCACGGGGGGCGTGTCCTTCGTGTCGAGCTCCAAGGTGGAGGACGCCGTCCGGGAGGCAGGACTCGATCCCGAGGAGACCTCGGCAATCGTCGAGTCGTACGAGGATGCGCAACTCGAGTCGCTCGAGGCCGGCCTGCTCGGTGCCGGGCTTGTCGCTCTGATCGCCCTCGTCCTGACCGGGGGATTGCCTTCCCGGGTCTTCCAGGGGTAGCCCAAGACGAAAGGGAACGGTCGTCTCGTCGCGTGCGGTCGTGCGGAGAACGGCCTTGGACCTGTGCCGTTCGTGGGGGTTCTCAGTTTGCTGGTGAGACTGCTGGTCACCCACCCTGTTGTCCGTCGCCGGCCTCCAACCCTTCTCTAATCCTGGAATCAAACCTGCCGAATGAACGCACATGGCAGTCACCACTCATGTAGACCCTGATTCGTCGTGTGACACCTCGCGAGCCATCGAAGTCGCAGACCGAGTGTGGTGGGTCGGCGTGAAACTCCCTGGTGACAGTTTCCAGTGCCACACGTATCTCATCGAGCACGGAGACCAGTCCGTGCTGATCGATCCCGGGTCCTTGTTGAGTTGCGACGCGATGCTCGCCAAGGTCGAGGAGGTCGTAGCACTATCGGACATCCGTTGGTTCGTCTGCCAGCATCAGGATCCCGACATCACGGCTGCCCTGACACGGTTGGACCGGATGGTCACGCGCCCGGATGCGGCGATCGTCACGCACTGGCGAGCCGAGAAGCTGATCCGTCACTACGGGCTGCAATTGCCGTTCTGGCTCGTCGCCGAACACGACTGGCGGCTCGACCTAGGTGGGCGTCAGCTCGACTTCGTGTTCACTCCCTATCTCCACTTCCCTGGTTCCTTCGTAACCTACGACCGGCGGACGGGCACCCTCTTCAGCAGCGACCTCTTCGGTGGTTTCACCGGAGACGAAGACCTGTTCGTCTCCGACGAGGATGCGTACTTCGAGGCCATGAGACCCTTCCACGAGCACTACATGCCGAGTCGGGAGATACTCGCGCATGGCTTGCAGAGACTCGAGGGGTTGGATCTCCAACTCATCGCCCCCCAACACGGGAAGCTGATCCCCCGGAAGTACTGCGCTGGATTGATCAAGCGACTCACGAACCTCGATTGTGGGCTCTATCTGATGGTCGAGACCGACAACGACTTCCATCGCCTCTCCGAGATGAACGCGATCCTTCGGAGCGCCCTCGATGGCATCATCTTCGGTCGTGACTTCCGCGAGACGACCGGCCACCTGCTCGAAGCCGTTCGTCCGATGCTTCCGGCCGAGACCTTGGAGTTCTACGCAATTGATGCAGACGGAAGGTCCGTTCGCTTCGAGCCCAAGACCAGATTCCGAGGAGTTGACTGCGAGATACCGGCGCCATTCTCGAGCCTGATCGGGGTGACCAGACCGAGTTCCGAGTTGGCGTTCCCCGTCGTCGTGGACGGCGGCGCCGGCGCTGTCACCGGTCGTAACGTGGGCTTCCCGCTCTTCTCCCCCGTCAGCACGCATGCCGAGGCAGTCGGGGTGATCCGCCTTGCTGAGGGTGTCGTGCTTGACGACATGGCCAGACGAGCGTTCGCACGCCTGAGTCAGCCGCTCGAGGTCGCAGTCGAACGCCAGCTTCTCCTTCGCTCGATGGACAACAAGCGACGTGAACTCTATGAGATCTCCATCCGTGACACTCTCACCGGTCTCTACAACCGGACATATCTGCACGATGCAGCACAGAGACTCCTTGCCATGCAGGACCGGCGGGACATCGCAGCCGTCGCAGTCATGATGCTGGATCTGGATCACTTCAAGGACGTGAACGACACGTATGGCCATGCTGCAGGAGACCAAGTGTTGGAGGCAGTGGGCGCCGTCTTGCGCAATGAGACACGCAGTGCCGACATCGCTGTAAGGCTTGGAGGTGAGGAGTTCGTCGTCTTCCTCGTGGAGTCGTCCATGGGCGCGGCGACAATGACGGCTGAACGCATACGCCAAGCCGTGGGAAGCCTCGAGTTCGACGGCGACATCGAGGGTCTCGTGGTCAGCGCAAGTGCGGGTGTGGCAATGAGAAGGCAGGGAGAGTTGGTCGAGGACGTGATCGCCCGGGCTGACTCGGCTCTCTACGAAGCGAAGAACTCGGGGAGAAACCGCTTGGTTTGTGCCTGATTCTGCCGGAACGCCCTTGTGGAGGGCGCTGTCCCATCTCCAGAACTCGGCCCATCAGGTCGATCAATGCGAGAAGGACAGAAGGTTCACTCCGGGAACTATTTCTTGACGAGGGATCAAGATTCGGGCAAGCGCCTGAGGAGAGCATGGCGCGTTCGGTGGTTCAGTCCCACGTGGATGCCTGCATCACGGGGAAATCGTGGTGTCTTGCGCTTGTGCTCGCGCTTGGCCTGTTGCTGGTGCCGAACCTGCCCGCGTCGGCGGACCCGACGACGGACTTCCGGGACGCCCAGACGCGTCTCGAGGGCTTGCAGCGGGAATCCGACGTCCTCGTCGACCTCTACAACCAAGTCGCGGACGAGGTCGACTCGCTGACCGCGACGATTGCCGACTCTCAGGCCAGGGTGCAGGAGTTGCAATCCTGGGTCGACGAGAACCTGGTCTCGATCAGGCGCCAGGCCGTCGAGGCCTACAAGTACGGGGCGCGTCCCGTCCGCGACGCCGGCATGCTCGCGGGGGCCGACGACGTCAACGCGTACGTGCGGGCGCGGAAGTACCTGGATGTGGTCCAGGGCCGGTCAGTGGACTCGGTCGGGGAGTTCCGTCGTACCCGCGAGGCCCTGGATGTCGCTCTCGCGAGGCTGTCGGCGGAGGAGGCGAAGAAGGAACGACTGCTCGCAGATCTCGCGGGGCGCAAGGTCGCCATCGAGGCGAGCATCGCCGAACAACAGAAAATCGTCGACAGGTTCCGCACCGAGCTGCAGCGCGAGGCAGTCGAGGACGCCACCGCCGTGCAGCAGCTCGTGGCGGCGGGTCTCATGCCGGCAGCGACGACACAGCAGGCGGCTGGAGCGATCGAATGGGCACAGGCGCGTCTCGGGACACCGTATTGCTGGGGAGGCACCGGTCCCGGCTGCTACGACTGCTCGGGTCTGATCCAGAAGGCGTATGCCAGTGTCGGAGTGTTCCTGCCGAGGACGTCCTATCAGATGAAGAGCGCCCTCCCGCCGAGCACCGAGCCGGCTCCGGGGGACATCGCCTGGCACCCCGGCCACGTCGGGCTCTACATCGGCGCCGGTTACACGATCGAGGCGCCCCGCACAGGGGACGTGGTGCGCTACCGGGCGGTCGCAGACCGCTACTCCGTCTTCCTAAGACCGGTCTCAGTCACAGCGCTCCCATCGGGTCCGGGTGGCGGCGACGGAGCATCCCGCGGCGCCGAGTGAAGCCGGCGTGGCCGGCGTCGAGCACGGAACCCCTCATCCCACTCTCGCGGTCTGACCACCGTCCACGGGCAACGCCACGCCCGTGATGAACGATGCCTCGTCGGACGCGAGGAAGACGGCGGCGTGGGCGACATCCCATGCCGTTCCCATCTTGTGACGAAGTGGAACCAGAGAGTCGCGCAAGGTGATGAGATCGTTCTTGTCCACGCCCAGCATCGACGAGATGCCTTCGATTGCCATCGGCGTGTTCATGAGGCCCGGCATTATCACGTTCACCCGCACGCCGTCGGCAGCACAGGCGATCGCCAGTGACTGGGAGTAGGCGTTGATCCCGGCCTTCGAGACCTTGTAGGCCACGGTGGGCATCGAGGCCAGTGCCGCGGCGGAGGAGATGTTCACGATCGACCCGAAGTGCTGGCGACGCATGACCGGGACCGCGTGCTTGCACGGGAAGATCACGCTCTTGAGGTTCACGGCCAGGATCCTGTCCCAGGCGTCCTCGTCGAGGTGCTCGGGGGTCGGGTCGCCCATTCCGATCCCGACGTTGTTGTGCAGGATGTCGAGGACCCCGAACCGCTCGACGGCGTGCGACACCACCGCCTCGCAGGCTTCCTCGTCGGTTGCGTCCGCCTCGTAGGCCCATGCCTGGCCTCCTTCGGCTTCGATCAACGAGACCGTCTCCTGCGCGGACTCGATGTCCCGGTCGACGGCCAGCACCTTGGCACCCTCTCGGGCGAAGAGGACAGCGGTGGCACGGCCGTTGCCGATCGTGTTGCCAGGCGTCTGTCCGGCTCCGACTACGATTGCGCTCTTGCCCTCCAGACGACCACTCACCTACCTGCCCTCCTCAGCGCCCGTCGCAAACGGATGCTCGCGCGCGCTCGACGATCAGGTCACGTTCCGGAGGCGGATGGTCTCGACCGTGCTGGTACCCACGAGCAGGGCGGCCAGGACGGCCAGGAGCGCGAGGGCGCTCACGTGGGGGCCCAAGCCCACCACCACGAGGACGATCACGACGGCAGCGACGAGCCTCTCCGTGAGCAGCCCACTGCCTGCTCTGGCGTTACCGAAGAGGAAGCCGATGAGGAACAGCACGAGTCCGACGGCCATGGCTGTGAGGCCGAAGACAGGCAGGCTCTCGCCCGGGTGCGCGATGACCTCTTCGACGGCGACCGCGAACACGACGGACCCCGCGACGATGGGTAGGTGCCCGAACGTGTAGAGATCACGCGCGAGACTCGAGCGCTGCCGGTGGTCAGTCTCCTCGGCGAGGCGCTCCTCGGCTTCCCGGCTCACCCAGTCGAAGTACGTCCACCACATCGACGCGATCACTGCAAAGCCGAGGGCCACTGCCATGACGAGTTCCGCCGACGGTGCCAGACCGGAAGCCGTGATTCCCACGGCGATGACAGACTCGCCCAGCGCGATGATGACGATGAGCGCATGCCGTTCCGCGAAGTGCCCCGGTGCGATGCGGAACTCGCCCCTACCCGCCAGGAGGGCGCTGGCGACATCCACGAGGACGGCCGCGGTCCAGATCCAGGGCCGTGTCGACTGCGCGAGGAGACCCCCGAGCAGGACCAGCAGGGGGCTGACCGACGCGAGGGGGAGGACGTGAGGAGAGCGCGGCGATGATCCTGATCCCCGCGCAGCCCGAACCAGTACATGGCCAGGCCCGAAAAGCGGACTGCTGCGTAGGGGACTGCGAACCAGGCGGCCTCGGTCCCGAACGTGTCGGGGATGCCGACGGCAGCCACGAGCATGAGGCCGGTCACTGCGAGCATCGCGATGCGAGTGGGCCTGTTCTCGACATCGATCGCGTTGCCGGCCCACGTGAACTGCGACCATGCCCACCAGACGAGCCAGAGGAGGAGCGCCGCGTGTCCCCAGCCGGAGGCCGTGTGGTCGTCGTGAAGGGTTCCCGCAAGCTGGGTGATGGCGAACACGAAGACGAGGTCGAAGAAGAGCTCGAGGTAGGAGGTCTTCTTAGTTTGGGTCGCCGAAGGCAGGGATGCGGCGGTCATGCGTTTCCCTGCCCTACGTCCAAGGGCGCCAGCCAGGGAGCGAGCTCACCCAGGGTCGTCCGCAGGAGGGTGTCGGCTGCCTCGTTGTCGAGCGCCTTCGCTGCGGGAGCCGCGGGCGTCCCCGAGTCGAAGTACGTGCCGGTCAGGTCCGAAGCGCAATTGGTCATTACTCCTGCGAGCCTGTCGACGGACACGTCCATGCCGTCCCGGCCGCGGGCGCCCATGCCATCGTTGAGGAGCTTCGTGTCGACCACGCCCGGATGCGCGGCGTTGACACGTATGCCGCGACCGGCCAGGCGGCCTGCATATGCGCGGGCCACCATGACGTTGGCAAGCTTCGCTCTGGCGTAGGCGGCGTAGGGGCTGAAGCCTCCGCGGGCGAAGTCCAGGTCGGTGGGATCGACGGTTCCGCGGTGGTGGGCGACCGATGAGATGAAGAGAACATGCGCTCCACGACCGATGGCCGGCGCGAGCAACTCGGTCATGAGGACCGGGGCGAAGTGGCACACAGCCATCGTCAGCTCATGGCCCTGGGGACTCGTGGCGTATCCGTCGACGAAGACTCCGGCATTGTGCACGACGAGTCGGGGCGGTGTGGTCGCAGCAAGGGATCGTGTTGCGCCCGCGACCTGGTCCAGATCGGCGAGATCGGCCAGGAGGCTCGCACTCCGATCGAGTCCGATTCGGTCTCGGACTGTGTGGATCCGCGAGGCGTCGCGTCCACCGACGATGACGAACCAGCTGTCCGATGCGAGTCGAGCTGCGAGTGCAGCGCCGATGCCGTCGGTGGCGCCCGTCACCAGGGCCCGGGGGGCAGAGTTCTCGTTCATCGTTTCAACTCACCGTCTCAACAGGTGGAAGGCGATGTCTGGACCGTGGCCGAGCGAGTAGGCGAGTCGGATCCAGATCATCGCGAGGTGCTCCAGGTCCCGCGCCGCGCTCAACGGACCTGCGTCCACGGCGTCGAAGCCGATCCCCCGTGCGAGGTCGAGAACCGTCGACTTGGCATCGGCGTCATCCCCCGCGACGAACATCGCCGGTGCGCCTTTCGGATAGGAGGTGTCCGACATGTTGCCCGACCCCGTGGTGTTGAAGGCCTTGACCACACGTTCGCTTCCGGTCCACTTGGCGACGAGTTCTGCGCCGGACAGTGCGGGATCTACCCCGAGCTCCCGTGCTCCGGCAGCCAGTGGATTCGTCGCATCGATGACCACCGCATCGCCGACTTCGAGTCCACGTAGCACTGCCTCGTTCGCGTTCCAGGGAAGTGCGACGAGCACGACGTCGGCGTCTCGCACAGCCTCGGCAGGAGTCGCCCTTCTGCCCAGGTCTCTGTGTCGAGGATCGTCCGGGTCCCGAACCCCGTAGGTCACCTCGTGTCCGCCGTCTGCCCATCGTCCTCCGAGTGTGGAACCAACTCGACCCGCGCCAATCACGGTGATCTGCACCCTCGTACCTCCTTCGAGCGGGGAGATACATTACAATACATTGCTGTATTGAATTATTCCGCGCCGATCAACTCGACGACCGTCCCGCTTCGTGGGCGCCCCCGTGATCCGGATATCGACAGGCGGGTGCTCCGCGCGGCTCGGCGGGAGCTGGCCGTGTCGGGGTACGAGGCGATGTCGGTGTCGGCGATTGCCCAGCGGGCGGGCACGACTAGGCAGGCTCTCTACCGACGCTGGGCGTCCAAGGCCGACCTCGCCACAGCGGCCATCGCCGACATGGCTCAGGCTTCGTATCCGGCCTTCACGGATGACGCGTACGGGGATCTGGTGCGCGAGCTCGAGTCCTTTCGGCGGGGAATCAGCAGGCCGGACGGGATGTCGATGGTCGGGACGATGCTCCTGAGTTCAACAGACGCGGATCTCGTGGCCCTCTACAGGGAGCGTGTGGTCGCGCCGCGCCGGGCGAGGCTGTGCTCGATCCTCGAGCGTGCCCGAGCCGAGGGGCAAATAGACGGTGATGCCGACGTCGAAGGGGTGGTCAACATGCTGACCGGGAGCTGGTACGCCAGAGCGCTGGCGGAGTCGCGGCCCTTGCCGAGGTGGGCACGGCGAACTGCGGCCCTTGCGTGGCGTTCACTCGGCGGGGTCCCTGCCTGACCGGTAGTGTCCCGCGGAGTGACAGTCCCGCTGCGTCCGATCCCGCCAGGTAATGTGTGCGTCACGGACCCCTTCTGGGGTCCGCGCCAGAGCCTGGTCGCGCACTCGATGTTGCCGCATCAGTGGCGTCAGCTCGAGATGCGGGGGTACCTCGACAACTTCACGGCGGTGGCACCGGGTGGTGCTGGGACGCATCGCGGCCTCAGCTTCGTCGACTCGGACCTCTACAAGTGGCTCGAGGCGGCCGCCTACACACTCGGCAACGGTGCCCTCGACGCAGCGAGCGTCGAGGGACGGGAGCTCGCAGGGTGGGTGGAGAGGGCTGTGGGCACGATCTCGCGTGCACCGATGCCCGACGGCTACCTCAACACCTACCAACAGGCCATCGGCGGAAGGCGACGGTGGACTTCCCTGCTCGTCGACCACGAGCTCTATTGCGCAGGACACCTGATCGAGGCGGGTTGTGCTCTTGACGAGTCGGGCGTTACCGATGACCTGCTCGGCACGGCGACAAGGTTCGCGGACCACATCGTGGAGCGCTTCGCCTCACCTTCGCGGGGGGTCCCGGGGCACGCGGAGGTGGAGCTGGCCCTCGTCCGTCTCGCCGAGAGAACCGGACAGGATGACTACCTCGCGATGGCGGCCGAGTTCGTTCACCGGCGGGGCCACTACAACCGCTACCCGAGTGCCCTGGTCAAGGACGTCGTTCGGGCTGCGCGGACCGCCTTCGAGGTGCGTCGCCGGTTGGTCTCCGTCGCGCTCGCCGACGAGGAGGCGGAGGACCGAGTGACCTTCGGATTCGAGCCGGGTCCATGGCGTTCGCTGCCGCGTGTAGCCGGACAGTTCCTCACGGGTGCATACTTCCAGGACCGTGTGCCTCTGACGGATCTAGGTGTCGCAGAGGGTCATGCTGTGCGTGCCGGATACCTCTTCGCCGGAGCAGGTGACGTCGCGCTGGCCCGAGGGGATGAGGTGCTCGGAGCCCTTCTTGCGGCCATCTGGGAGCGCACAACCGGACGTCGCGCATATGTCACCGGCGGAATGGGCTCACTTCCGACCGTCGAGGGATTCGGCCGGGACTACGAGCTTCCGAACCGCGGATACGCGGAGACCTGTGCTGCGATAGCGGGATTCCTCTGGTCGTGGAGAATGCTGCTCCTCAGCGGTGAGGCGAGATACGCCGAATGGATGGAGAGGGCGCTGCACAACGCCGTGCTGTCGGGCATGATGGCGGCCGAGCACGTGGCCGAGGCGGTCGCGGCCGGCCGCGCCCATGACGAGATCGCCGGCTACGAGGCGGCGTGGCGCGACAGCGACATCGGCAAGGACCTGAAGAAGGTGCGCAACGTCAAGCCGCTGTGGACGAAGTTCGGCCTGTGGCTGGGCGTGGCGCTCGGCGGCCTCGACATGTGGCTGAACACGCTGTTCGGCTCCTCGCCCTTCGGCACCATGAAGCACGGCAAGACCGACGCCCAATCGCTGGAGCCGGCGGCGAAGCACAGGAAGATCGCCTATCCCAAGCCCGACGGCGTGCTGACCTTCGACCGGCTGTCCTCGGTGTTCCTGTCCAACACCAACCACGAGGAGGACCAGCCGATCCACCTCCAGGTCAAGGACATGGAGCTTCAGAAGCGTTCCGAGCACGACGTCTATGCCGGCCCGTCCTCGCGCTACTGCCCGGCCGGCGTCTACGAATGGGTCGACGCCGACGGCAACGCCGCCGCCGACCGCATGGGCATCGACGTGCGCTTCGTCATCAACGCGCAGAACTGCGTCCACTGCAAGACCTGCGACATCAAGGACCCCAACCAGAACATCAACTGGGTGCCGCCGCAGGGCGGCGAGGGGCCGGTCTATCCGAATATGTGAGAAGGCGAGCGGACAGGGGGTGGCGAATAGGGCTTGCCGGCCGTTCTTCCCCTATTCGCTGCTCACTATTCGCTTTTCTATCTCCCCCGCCTCCACCACGAATTCCAGCAGCACCGGCGTGTGGTCGGAGCCGGGGCTTTCGAGCGTGGC
>QWHP01000301.1 GCA_021404985.1 Actinobacteria bacterium ATB1 | reverse complement strand
GTTCACCTCACCCCGCCCATCGACCTCGTTGCCGAGATCACTCCCGCCGCCACCGACGAGCTCGCCCTCCGCGAGGGTGACACGATCTGGGTCAGCGTGAAGGCCACCGAGATCACGACCTACCCACGCTGACGCCGAGAGACGAGCCGAGCACGGCTGCAGCAGCCCAGGCCGGCCGCGGCGTCCAACCGGCACGATCGCGAGCAGTGTGCCCGAAGCCACCGGTGTCGATTCTCATGGACGTCCCGTTGGATTGAGTTGGCGACGCGAGGTGCCCCCATCGACTCTGTCTTCGCAGCGCCAACGGTGCCCCGCCTCCGAGTCCGTGGGGGCCCTCCAGTCAGCTGCAGCCCATCGAGTTGCCGCAGTTGAGGCAGCGGTAGCAGGAGCCGTTGCGGACCGTGATGTGTCCGCACGTGCTACAGAAGGGCGCGTCGCCCATGAGGGTCGATAGATGTGCCGACATGGCATCGGCGGACGCACCGGTCGCCGCCACCTCGCTCGTGATCGAGGAGGTGGTCCCGTGCGTCATACGCACCTCACCATTGGCGCCGGCATCGACGACCTCGATGGTGATCTCGTCCGTCTGGGCCTCTGTGACACGTGCTTCACCGATCTCCCCGGTACGGGCCTCGGCGGCGGGCAGACCGGGCTGTTCCACATCCGGCTCGAGTTCGGAGGGCTTCACGTGCGCCAGGTCCTCGCGACCGAGGTATTCGACACCGAGTGCCCGGAACACATAGTCGATCACTGACGTAGCCATCTTCACGTTCGGGTGGCCCTGCACGGTGCCTTGGGGTTCGAAGCGGGTGAACGTGAACGTGTCGACAAACTCCTCCAGTGGCACACCGTACTGGAGTCCCTTCGACACCGCGATGGCGAAGCAGTTCACGATCGAGCGCAGCGTGGCGCCTTCCTTGGCCATGTCGATGAACAGCTCACCCAAGCTCCCGTCCTCGTACTCGCCGGTGCGCAGGAACACCTTCTGGCCGCCCACGATCGCCTCGTGCGTCCAGCCATAGCGCTTCGCCGGAAGCTTGCGCCGGAACGGGTTCCAACCCAGCGTGCGGTCGACCTCGTGGTGGATCGCCTGCGTCAGCTGTGTCTGCTCCTCGGCAGCATCCGTGTCAAAACCGGCATCCCCGGAATCGGCCGAGTCGGACGAACCGCTCGAGAGAGGCTGAGACAGCTTGCAGCCGTCACGATACAGGGCAATTGACTTCAGTCCTCGCTCCCATCCGAGACGATATGTCTTACTGATGTCATCAACCGTTGCCTCATTGGGAAGATTCGCTGTCTTGCTGATCGAGCCGCTTATGAACGGCTGGGCAGCAGCCATCATCTCGATGTGTGCCTCGACCGGCAGGTACCTCTCGCCGTCACCGCACGTGTTGGCGCAGTCGAAGATCCTGTAGTGCTCGGGGTCCAGCCCAGGCGCACCCTCGACCGTCTGATGGCCACAACAGTGCTTCGATGCGGCTTCGATATCCGCATCGGAGAACCCGAGGGCGGTCGGCAGGTCCAGAGCTGGGTCGCTCGGATCGAAACCGAGTCGGGTGACGGCGGCCGCTCCGATGGTCCATGGTGCGAGAGCGCCCCGAATGTCGAACGCGCCGGGGAGTGCCGCCTCGATTGCATCGCACTCTTCTGCCGTGAGTCCCTTCGCCTGGAGCTTGGCCCTGTTCACGATCTCGTGGTCGAGACGCGCGGTCCCGAGGATGTAACGCATGATCGCCCGGATGTCCGACTGCGCGTAACCGAGGTGCTCGAGTGCGGGTTCGATCGCGGCGTTCGCGATCTTGAAGTAGCCACCGCCGGCCAGCTTCTTGAACTTCACGAGAGCGAAGTCCGGTTCGACGCCGGTCGTGTCGCAATCCATCAGAAGGCCGATCGTTCCTGTGGGAGCGAGGCAGCTGAGTTGGGCATTGCGATAACCGTGCTCCTCACCGAGGGCGAGCGCGCGGTCCCAGGCTTCGTGCGCGGCCTCGAGGAGTAGTGACGGGCACAGGTCCTGGTCGATCCCCACGGGCAAGACGGATAGCTCCTCGTACTCTTCCGCCGGTGCGTCGTACGCAGCGCGACGGTGGTTGCGAATGACACGGAGCATCGACTCACCGTTCGCCTCGAAACGCGGGAAGGGCCCGACGGCTTCGGCGATCGCGGCCGACATAGCGTAGCCGTCTCCGGTCATGATGGCCGTGAGCGCACCGCATATCGCCCTGCCTTCGTCGGAGTCGTAGGGAATGCCCTGACGCATGAGGAGTGAGCCAAGGTTCGCATACCCGAGGCCGAGTGTTCGGTACTCGTAGGACCGCTGTGCAATCTCCGGCGACGGGTACGCCGCCATGAGCACGCTGATCTCGAGGACGAGGGTCCAGAGACGGATTGCGTGCCGATAGCCGTCGATGTCGAAGGTGCCGTCGTCCTGGAGGAACTTGACGAGGTTGATGCTCGCGAGATTGCACGCCGTGTCGTCGAGGAACATGTACTCCGAGCATGGGTTGCTGGCATTGATACGGCCGTCCTCTGGGCAGGTGTGCCACGAGTTAATCGTCGTGTCGTACTGGACACCGGGATCGGCAGACGCCCATGCCGCCTCGTTGATGCGGTCCCACAGGTCGACGGCGCGCACGCGCTGCACCACCTTTCCGTCGACACGGCCGACGAGCTCCCAGTCGGAATCGCTCTCGAGAACGTCGAAGAAGCGGTCGGGGATGCGCACCGAGTTGTTGGCGTTCTGCCCCGAGACGGTGTTGTATGCATCGCCCTCGAAGTCGGACGAGTAGCCAGCGGCGACGAGGGCCGCAACCTTCTTCTCTTCGTCGGCCTTCCACGAGATGAACTTCTCGATGTCCGGGTGGTCGAGGTCGACAACGACCATCTTGGCCGCCCGGCGAGTCGTACCCCCGCTCTTGATCGCGCCCGCGGCACGATCGCCGATCTTGAGGAAGCTCATGAGCCCCGAGGACTGCCCGGCCGAGAAGTTCGATCCCGCTCCGGACCCGTACTTGAAAATGCGGGCTTCGCGGGTCCAGAGATCCATGATCCCACCCGGGTTCACGAGGTCGTCGGCCACGGAGAGTATGAAGCAGGCGTGGGGTTGGGGCCGGCTGTACGCGTCCTCGGCCTCGGTCAGCTTGCCGGCCTCGGGGTCGACGTACCAGTGGCCCTGGGCGGGACCCGTGATCCCGTACTCGTGGGCCAGACCGGTGTTGAACCACTGGGGCGAGTTGGGTGCTGCGACCTGGTGGGCAAGCATCCAGCGCAGCTCGTCCTCGAAGACCTGGGCCGAATCGGCCGAGTCGAAGTATCCATACGACTCGCCCCAGTGGCGCCAGCAGTGCACGAGCCGGTCGAACACCTGCTTCGCCGACGTCTCGCCGCCGCCGTCGGGCAGGCCTGCACGTCGGAAGTACTTCGAGACCATGATGTCGGCGGCGACCTGGCTCCATCCGGACGGTATCTCACCCGTCCCCTCGAAGATGACCTCACCGTTGGGGTTCGCGATGCGAGCCGACCGCTCCTCCCATGACATCGAGCCGTACATGCCGGCCGCACCGGA
Organism: Actinobacteria bacterium ATB1; assembly: GCA_021404985.1. Taxonomy (GTDB): domain Bacteria; phylum Actinomycetota; class Acidimicrobiia; order UBA2766; family UBA2766; genus QWHP01. The sequence goes on along the minus strand of QWHP01000301.1, from coordinate 3,575 downwards.
TTTCGTGGTCGGAAGACCCTGCGTGAACCGCCGAGTGATGTGTAGTCCGCCGGCCATCGCCTCTCTCTTTCCCTCTCGCCCAGTAGTGCCCAGACGGCCTCATGCCGTCACCCCGTGCAGACGCGCGCCACCTTCCGACCTGCAGACATGGGGAAGCTGGCTCGGGTGCCGTTTGCCTTGCACATCCGCCGCCGGGGAAGTGGAGAGGCGGCGGATGTGCCGTGTTCCTCCACTGTAATTACACGGATGTGATCCGTCAATCCCTGTCGCCGGATGCCCGGAGGGGGGAATGTACTTCCGCCACCCCGGCATGTGGGGGATGCCCTCTGGACTGCCCGTTCGCCCCTCTCATGGCGCGAGGATTCGCACCTGACGGACGAATTCACGCGCCAAGACCCCTCACGCCCCCCTCATCGCGCCCCATGGCGCGCCGATCCCCACCCCAGAACCAAATCCACGCGCCAAGACCCCCCACGCCCCCACGCCCCCTCATCGCGCCCCATGGCGCGCCGATCCCCATCCCAGAACCAAATCCACGCGCCAAGCAAGAAGGATCGTCTAGAGCGGGGCGCCAGGTGCGACGAGGGGCCAGGGGCGCTCGCGCTCGACGACGAGTGCGAGGTCGAGGAGGAGCTGCTCTCCGAAGTGGGGTCCGAGGACCTGCAGGCCGACGGGCAGCCCACGGCTCGTACCCACCGGGATCGAGATCGCCGGGTTCCCGTAGATGTTGGACGGAATCGTCAGCGCCCCGTTGTTGCCGGGTCCGACCGGCTTGCCGTTGAACTCGTAGGGCAGAGGGCCCTCGGCGGCGAAGGCGATATCGGGGTTCGTGGACGCGATCACGAAATCCACCTGCTCGAAGACACGGGCCATGGCCTCGTTCATCTCCTGGCGGTTCTCCTCTACCCGCATGCGGGTCTCGAGCGAGTACAGGTCCTTGACCAAGGCGAGGCCCAGCTTGATCTCGGGGGTGAGGACGTCCGCGCAGTCCGGATAGCTGTCACCGAGCTCCCGCATGATGCTCGGCAGACCGGACAATGCCCACTCGAAGCTCAGCTCGGGCAGGTGGATGTCGACGTCGACAACCTCGAGCCCGGCCTCCTTGGCGAGCCACTCCCCCGCGTCCGCGACGATCCCGGAGACCTCGGGATGCACTTCGGCGACGCCGAGGTCGGGGACTCTCGCCACACGCCTCCCGCGCAGGTCGTGCGTGCCGAGATCACGCTCCCAACCCTCGACCCGCTGGAGGCTGTAGGGGTCGTGAAGGTCGAATCCGTTGCAGATGTCGAACCAGCGAGCGCAGTCACGCACCGAGCGTGCGAGCGGACCCAGCACTGCGGTCATCATGGCAACCGTCACGTTGGGTCCGGTGGGAATCCGCCCGTAGGTCGCCTTGAGACCCAGGAGTCCGCAGAAGCCTGCGGGAATCCTAATGGAACCGCCGCCGTCTCCCCCACTGCCGATCGTGCACAATCCGCCGGCTACTGCCGACGCAGCGCCCCCGGACGACCCCCCGGGGGTCCGTTCCTGATTCCACGGATTCCGCGTCGCACCGTTGAGGTTGGTGCGCGTCAGGTTCACCCCGCCGAACTCGGATGCCGTCGTCATGCCGAAGAGGACGGCGCCGGCCTCGCGCATGCGGGTCACCCAGGTGGAGTCGTGGTCCGCGACCCTGCCCTTGAGCGCGACGCATGCCTCGGTGGCAGGCCAGCCCTTCACGCTGTCGAGTTCCTTGACACCAATCGGGACGCCCCCGAACGCACTGTCCACGTCGGCTGCGGCGGCAGCCTTGCGCGCCGCTTCGACGTCGAGGAACGAGATCGCGTTGAGCTCCGACGTTTCGATCGCCTCGAGGGTCAGATCGAGCTCCTCGATCGGGGTGCGCTCCCCCGCTCGATAGGCGTCGACCAGCGAACAGGCATCTCCCAGCCACGGTGTGTCAGTCATGAGACAATGATCCTGCTCAGGAGGGGTCCACGGCAAACCGGGGAAGCCCTACGAGGTACTCCACGGCTGCCCGCAGGGCGCGGCCCCGATGGCTTGTCGCAGCCTTCTCCCCGGACGTCGCCTCGGCGAAAGTCTTCGACCACCCCACGGGCTCGAAGAGCGGGTCGTAGCCGAAGCCACCCTTGCCCGAGGGCTCCCGCCGCAAGGCGCCTTCGACCTCGCCTCGGACGGTGTGCTCGAAGCCGTCGCCGGCGATCGCCACCACGCAGACGAAGCGGCAGGTCCTGTCTTCCACGTCGCGCATCCGGGACAGGACCAAGGCGTTGTTCGCCCCATCCGCGCCCGGACCGCCGGCACCGGCATATCGAGCGGAACGGACGCCGGGTTCACCCCCGAGCGCGTCGACTTCGAGCCCCGAGTCGTCGGCCAGTGCCGTCAGCCCCGACGCTGCGTGGGCGGCTCGTGCCTTGAGAAGGGCATTCTCCTCGAAGGTGTCACCAGTCTCCTCGACATCGCCCCAGTCGGCGTCGGCGAGGACGATGTGTGGGGCGAGCTCAGCGAGGATCGATTCGAGCTCGCGACGTTTCGCGGCATTTCTGGTCGCGAGGACGATCCGAGGCGGACGCGGCGACTCGGGCATGACGGAACCCGCTTCCCAGCCTTACCCGGTCCCCGCAGGATCAGACCGTGGGGCGAACTCCAGAGCGGCTTTCTGGTGCCCGAAGAGCTCCCGACAGCCCTTCTCCGCCAGGTCGAGGAGGATGTCGAAATCGTCGCGACCGAACGTCAGACCTTCCGCCGTCCCTTGGACCTCCACGAACTTCCCCTCCCCGGTCATGACCACGTTCATGTCGACGTCGGCCTTGACGTCTTCGACGTAGCGGAGATCGAGCAGAGGGCGGCCGTCGACCATCCCAACGCTCACTGCCGCACAGGCTGTCCGAATCGGATGTGACGGGATGTCACCCGACTCCATGAGCGACGTGAACGCGTCGTGCAGAGCCACCCAGCCCCCGGTGATCGATGCCGTGCGAGTCCCGCCGTCGGCCTGGATCACGTCGCAGTCGACGGTCACCTGGATCTCTCCCATGCCGGCGAGGTCCGTGACGCCGCGAAGGGACCGGCCGATGAGGCGTTCGATCTCCTTCGTCCGGCCTCCTGCACCGCGCCTCTCACGCCTGGTTCGCTCGGCAGTCGACCCGGGGAGCATCGAGTACTCCGCTGTGACCCAGCCGCGCCTCTTGCCCCTCATCCACGGTGGCACCGAATCCTCGACGCTGGCGGTGCAGACGACGCGTGTTTCGCCGAACTCGACGAGAACGGATCCGGGAACGACGCTCGTGTAACCGCGCACGATCTTGATCGGCCGGAGCTCGTCCTCCCTGCGGCTGTCGGGCCGGGTGTTGCTCGGCATCGTGGTCTCCTCGGATCGAAGCAGAACCCGGGAGGGTAGCGAGGAACGCCGCTCAGACCCAGCGGCCAGAACGTACGTCGAAGACCCCGCCGGGGTGCGCACCGGTGACCGGGATGTCCCCGACCACCTCGGCGGCCTCCTGGACCGACCGCATACGATCGTGTGTTGGCCAGAAGTGCGTCAGGATCAGGTTCCCGACCTCGGCTCGCTTCGC
>QWHP01000300.1 GCA_021404985.1 Actinobacteria bacterium ATB1 | reverse complement strand
GTGCCACGAGGATGTCAGACAGCCTCGGCACCCCTTTCGGGCCATCCACTGTTGCCTTGTTCCCGCAGGAGGCTCGCGAGCTCCTCGATGGCTGTCTCATGGTCCTCGACATGGATGCCCACGAGGCCGACGGCCTCGGCGCCGGAGACATTCGACAGGGAGTCGTCGAGGAACACTGCCTCGTCGGGTGCGACCGACATGACCTCGCAGGCGTGGAGGAAGATCCGCGGATCCGGCTTGCGCATCTCGAGCTGGGAGGAATCGAAGACGTGGTCGAAGGAATCCTCCGCCTCGATCATGTCCTTCCACATGTCACCGTACTCCCTGACGTTGTTCGTCAGGATCGCTGTGCGATATGCGGGCCGCAGACTTCGGGCCGCGAGGAGCATCCCGTCGTGTGGTTGGAACGAGCCGAAAGATGTGAGGAACTCCTCGAGACGGATCGGATACCCCGAAGCGTCACACCTCTCGACCAGGTCGACCCAGTAGTCCGCCGCCGTGATCTCACCGCGCTCGAGGCGATGCCAGGGGTGGTCGCTGCCGTGCGCGCCGTAATCGCCGATCATGAGCCGGCGCAGGACCCCGTGCGGATAGCCCATCCGGTCCTCGTAGTCGTGGATTCCGTCGAACGGAGACGTCGTCAGGACACCTGCGAAGTCGAAGATCACTGCCTCGATCATTGCGGCCAGTCTCGCAGCACTCCCGACCACCTCACGAATCGCATCACCCCCCGGATTGACATCGACGAACCTCCGGGTCGAGGCTTGTTGACATGCAGGTGAGGCCCGAGGTCCTCGAATCGCGTGGGCAGGCAACGCGTGCGTTGATCCTCGATGCTGCGCGGAAGGTGTTCCATCGCAAGACCTATCACCGTGCGACGGTCGACGACATCACCCGGGCTGCACGTGTGGCACACGGGACGTTCTACCGCTACTTCCCCAACAAGCAGGCTGCGCTGTACGGCCTCGTTGCCGAGGCCATCTCTGCCGTACAGCTCCCCGAGCGCGACTGGTCGACTGCGAATCCGCGTGAGGCGATCCGGGAGGACATCGCGGCCTATCTGAAGGCGTACTACGAGAACAGGGACCTGAGCCGGATCTGGGCTGAGGCAGCGAGCTACGACGAGCAGATCGCCAACGCCCGACGTGTCCTGAGACAGCCTTTCCTCGAACGGATCAGGAGCATGATCCAGTCGGAGGCTGTCACGGACCGGGGGAGCGGCAGCAGCAGCGGACTCTCGGAGATCGACGTCGAGGTGGCCGCCGAGGCGCTTGCCTGCATGGTCGAGGCCTTCGCGCACAACCGCTTCGTCGTCGAGGGACGCGGCGGGGACTTCGACCACCTTGCAGAAACGCTTGCCGTCCTCTGGTGCCGGGGACTGGGTCGCCCGCTCTGAGGGGTGTTCGGTGGGAACTGCAGAACTGCGAAGTCCAGATGCGATTGCACAGGGTGGGCAGTCGAGGGCAGACTGCGCCTCGCGGGGATTCGCCATGAGGGATGGCCCCAAGGCAAGAAGCAAGATGTCGTTGGGGGGAAGGCTTTCCACCCCCGAAGGAAGGCAGACAAGATGGCAGTCAAGTTCCTGACCGACGAGTGGGCACAGGCCATGGCCGAGGCCGTGAATTCGGACGACAACTTCAAGAGCGTTGCGGGCGGAATCAGCCTCTGTGTTCAGCAGGACATCACCGGCGCGCCCGCAGGCGACACGAGCTATCACATGGGGATCAAGGACGGCGAGGCGTTCTGTGCCATCGGTGCAGCCGAGAGCCCCGACCTCACCGTGAAGCAGAGCTACGACGTTGCGGTGCAGATCGCGAAGGGTGAGCTCAACCTGCAGAACGCATTCATGCAGGGGCAGGTCCAAGTCCAGGGCAATCTCGCGATCGCCATGCAGTACCAGCCCCAGCTCCAGAGCCTCGAGGGTGCGATCAGCGGGGTCGAGGTCGAGTACGACTGAAGTACACAGAGGCTGGTGATCATGGCGCTGTCCCGTGGCGGAGTTCCTGACACCTGCCTGGGCCGACGAGCTGACGGAGCTGCTGCGCTCTGACGACACCTTCGGCAGTACCGTCGGTGATGCCAACCTCGAAGTCCGCTATGTCGTGTCCGGTCATCCGAGCGGTCCGGTGGCGTGGACCCTCAGTCTCCGTCCCGGCGGAGCCGATGTGCGGATCGCGGAGGACGCCGGCGTGGCCGGTGACGAACATGTCACCATCCGCATGTCCTGGGATGTGTCCATCGCCCTCGCGCGCGGCGAGATGACCATGCGCCAAGGCGAGTCATCCGGCGAGCTCGAGATCCATGGGGACTTGGCGGCCTTCTTCCGGCACAGTGCGGCGATCACCTGTTTCGACCAGCTCCAATCCCGCCTGTCAATCGAGACATGAAGCCACGAATCGGCACCTGCATGCTCGAGTATCGAGAATCTCGCGCGAGTTCGCGAGGTAGTCGGGCGAATTTGCATGGTTCGTGCTGAGCCAAGCCGCGAATATCGTGAAATCTCTCTGACATCTCGGATCTCGGCCTTGCGCTGCCGCGCGGTCTGGTTAAACTGCACCACGGCACTCGACAACGCACCCGGTAAGTGGAGGGCGGCCACATGGATCGGGATCATCTGAATCGGGAAGCGATCTCCGCGACCCTCGTCAGGCTCGAATCTCGTGGAGACTGGTACGACAATCCGTCAGACTTCCGTGCGGGCCTGCGCTGCCTGGCGGAGGAGTTGAGTGCTTGGCTCGACTCGACAACCACAGCCGTCGACGACCCGTCGGGCGGGAGCCCCGCCGGGGCGGACGGCACGGGGAGAGTGCGCGCCAGCTGACCTGTCGCACGCAAGTGTCGCCCGTCATCCGGGCGAACGCCGCCACTCCTGTGGGGCGTGCGAGTAGTAGTCGTCACCACTCACGTCGTTGATCACCATCGCGGGGAAGTCCTCGACGTCGATCGCCCTTATCGCCTCCGGCCCGAGATCTTCGAACGCGATGACCTCGGATCGGACGATCCTCTGGGCCGCCACAGCGCCGGCGCCACCTATCGCTGCCAGATAGACGGCATGGTGCTCCCTGAAGGCCGGCCAGAGATCGCGGCCTCGGTTCCCCTTTCCGATGATGCCCTTCACACCATGCTCAAGCGTCATCGGCGTCAGCCTGTCCATCCGGCTTGCGGTCGTCGGCCCCGCCGACCCCGATGCCCGGCCGGGACGCGTCGGTGTCGGCCCGACATAGTAGAGAATGGCCCCCTCGGCCGGAAACGGCCAAGGCTCACCGGATCTGTCGAGCTCCAGAAGCCGCATGTGAGCAGCGTCGCGCGCTGAATAGATCGTGCCGGTCACGAGGACGCGGTCGCCGCTGCGTAGGGAGTCGATCTGCTCGTCTGTGAGCGGGGTCGTCAGTCGTATCGGTTCTGCCATCTAGATCTCCACCACCGTCGTCCTGTGGGCGTGACACTCGGTGTTCACAGCGACCGGAAGGCTCGCGATGTGTGTCGGGAAGGTCTCGACGTGAACAGCCAGGGTCGTGATCCTTCCGCCCAAGGACTGCGGTCCGAGACCCAGCGAGTTGATCTTCTCGAGCAACTCGGCCTCGAACTCTGCCGTCGCTGGGTCGGGGTTCGAGCTGCCGATCGGGTGTCGGAGCAGGGCACGCTTGGCGAGTTGCGCGCAGAGCTCGAAATTGCCCCCGACACCCACGCCGATGATCCCGGGCGGACAGGCGTCGGGCCCCATCAGCTCGACGGTTTCGATCACGAACCTCTCGACGCCGTCCTTTCCGTCAGCCGGAACGAGCATCTTGTGCCTCGACTTGTTCTCCGATCCTCCGCCCTTCGCATCGACCTGAATGCGTATCTTGTCGCCCGGCACGATGCGCATGTGGAGCATCCCGGGGGTGTTGTCGTCAGTGTTCGACCTGTCGAAGAGCGGATCTCGGACGATCGACATCCGCAGATAGCCTTCCCTGTAACCCCTTCGGATGCCTTCGTTCACTGCTTCCGTGAGATCACCGCCCACGAGGTGGACGTCCTGTCCGACATCGAGGAAGACCACTGTGTAGCCGGTGTCCTGGCAATACGGGAAGTCGCCCTGGGCGGCGATCTCGGCGTTCTCGATGATGACGTCGAGCGCGGCCCGGCCCGACGGCGACTCCTCTGCGTCCCTCGCGGCCTGCAA
>QWHP01000299.1 GCA_021404985.1 Actinobacteria bacterium ATB1 | reverse complement strand
CTCTCGACAGGCCTGAACGCTCTGCTCCCACTCCTCTCCCCTGTCGTGTCCGGCCACAGTGCCGGCTCCGTCGGCAACAGGCTCATGCCCGGTTCTCACACGGTACGTGGCGCCAGGCGTGAGATCTTGTCACGCGGTTACAACGTGATACGGCGGACGGTCTGCCGAGCCCGTTTCGGGGACGCACAATGCGGGCTCAAGGCATTCGACCGCCAGGCCCTTGTCGACCTCCTGCCCCGCGTCGAGAACGAGGAGTGGTTCTTCGACACCGAGCTACTGCTGATGGTCCAGGCGCAGGGTGTTCGCGTCACCGAGATCCCTGTCGACTGGGTGGACGATCCGCGGAGCAAGGTCGATCTTCTTCCGACCATTCTCGAGGATCTACGTGGTGTGGCGCGGGTGGTCGCACACAAGGTGTCGGGCTCCTTCGGACAGGACAGGCGTTGAGCGTCGTCACGAGCGGGCCTGTGTCCGAAGACCCCGGGACGGGCGGGGACCAGCTCTCGCTCAGGACCAACGTCCGGCGTGTCTTTGCGGGGAAGGAAGGCGACCCTGCGTGGGTACGGCCGGCTCTCTTGGGGGTGCTGGCGTTGTCGGCCCTTCTCAGTCTGTGGGCGCTGCCCATGAGCGGCACCGGGAACGACTACTACGCCGCAGCGATCCTTTCGGGCACGAGGAGTTGGAAGGCGTTCTTCTACGGCGCTCTCGACTCGTCCTCGTTCATCACCGTCGACAAGCCGCCGCTCTCTCTGTGGGTCATGGGGATCAGCGCGAGACTCTTCGGCTTCACGAGCTGGTCCGTGCTCCTCCCCCAGGCGTTGATGGGGGTCAGTGCCGTCGGAGTCCTCTATGCCACGGTGCGACGGGCATTCGGCGCCACAGCAGGCCTTCTCGCCGCACTGATCCTCAGCGTGACACCCGTCGTGGTGGTGATGAACCGCTACAACAACCCCGATGGGCCACTCCTGTTTCTGCTCGTTCTCGCTGCGTGGGCGACAGTACGGGCGATCGAGTCCGGCCGTAGCCGCTGGCTGCTTCTCGCCATGGCGTTCGTCGGCCTGGGCTTCAACGTGAAGATGCTCCAGGCCTGGATGGTCCTACCCGCGCTCTTGACGGCCTACCTGTGGGCCGGGAGGCCGAGATTGCGAACCCGTCTCGTGCAGCTGCTCGCCGCTGTGCTCGTCGTCGCGGCCGTCTCGGCGACCTGGATGCTCGCGGTGGATCTCGTCCCGACCGACTCGCGTCCCTATGTCGGCGGGTCGACCGACAACACCGTGTGGGATCTCGTGGTGGGCTACAACGGTCTCGGTCGGATCTTCGGGGGTCGCGGTCCGGACGGGAGTCCTCGGGGTTCCCAGGCTCCAGCGCCTGGGGACGGCGGACCGAGCAGGCCTGCAGATGGCAACGGTGCACGGCCGGAAGCAGGCTCGACGGGTGTGCCCTCGCCACAAGTGACGCCGCAGGGGCCTGGTCCGGGTGCGGGCGGAGGTCCTGGCGGGTTCGGCGGGCAGAGCGGATGGCTTCGCCTCTTCAACGATCGGATCGGAGACCAGATCTCGTGGCTGGTACCGCTCGCCGCCGTCGGCCTCGTCGGTGGCCTGGTGGTCACGCGACGGCGGCCCAGAACCGACCTCGCGCGCGCATCGCTGGTCCTGTGGGGGATCTGGCTGGTCGTGCACTGGGCAGTCTTCAGCCTCGCAGAAGGGGGCTTCCACCCCTACTACACCAACGTCATCGGCCCGGCGATTGCCGCCCTGGTGGGCGGAGGGGTCGTCCTTCTCCGGCGCAGGATGGCTGATGTGCCGTGGCCCGCGTGGGTTCTGGCGGTGGGTCTCGCGGCAACCGCCGTATGGTCCGTCGTCCTCCTCGGTCGTGTACCCGGCTGGAACGGCTGGCTGTCCCCTCTGGCCCTGCTGCTCGGCGGCGGTGGCGCCGTGGCCCTCGTCGCCTGGCGGACCGGTCGGATCAGGGCGGCGCGGACGGGGACCGCAATCCTCGCTGTCGCACTCGGCGGCGCCTTGATCGGTTCCGCTGCCTACGCGACAACGCCCCTTTCGACGCGACTTCAGGGTGGTGATCCCGTGGCAGGACCGGCTGGGGATCGAGGATCGACGTTCGACGACGGCCCGGGCGTCCAGGCGGCCGGGCCTCTCCCCCCACCCGGAGCCGGTGTCCCCGCAGCTCCGGAGGACCGGCCTCCGCGTGCAACGGCGGGACCCGGAACGCAAGGGTCCCCGACTCCTGCGCCGGGGCAATCCCTCCCGGGTTCGGCCGGCGGCGCGCCGGTCGGGCCCCGCCAGGACGCGGAGGCAGGCGGGGAATATGCCGCTGCAGACCGAGAGCTGGTGGACTGGCTGGAAGCCCACTGGGACGGCGAAGACTGGATCGTCGCCACGACCGGGTCACATGCGGCTGCCCCGATCATCCTCGCGACGGATGGTCTGCCGGTGATGGCGATGGGAGGGTTCAGCGGAGGAGACCCGGCGCCCACCGCCGAAGATCTTGCCCGGTATGTCGAATCGGGCCGGCTCCGCTTCGTGCTCCTCGACGATCGCCAGCCGGGAGGCAACTCTGGGACTGCCCCGGGCACGCCCGGTCCCACGGCAGGCGGAGGCAACCCCTCGTCTCCGAGCAGGCAGAATGCCGGCAGGGCTGCGTGGGTCCAGGCGAACTGTGAACCTGTCGACACCAGGGAGTACGGAGGCAACGCGGGAAGTACCCGCCTGTTCGACTGCCACCGATAGACCATGCAAGGGAGAGCTACCGGAGATCGGGCCCGAATACTCGTCGTCGACGACGAGCCGGCCATTCGCGACATGGTGGCCACCGCTCTCGATTTCGCGGGCTTCGAGGCGCTCGCAGTCGAGACCGGGACGGATGCCCTCGCCGCGGTCGAATCCTGGCGCCCGGACCTCGTCCTCCTGGACGTGATGCTCCCCGACCTCGACGGCTTCGGTGTCTGCTCGAGCCTGCGCCGTCGGGGCCACGACGTGCCGGTCATCTTCCTCACAGCACGCGATGCCGACGAGGACAAGGTCGCGGGTCTCGAAGGCGGCGGGGACGACTACCTGACCAAACCCTTCGGTCTGCACGAGCTGGTTGCACGCATCAAGGCGGTCCTGCGCCGAGTCGCACCTTCTGAGCCCTGCCGGGTCCTCCGCTGTGCCGACCTGACCGTCGACCTGGACGCCCATGTCGTGTCACGTGCCGGGCGGGAGATCTCGCTCTCGACCACCGAGTTCCGCCTGCTCGAGTACCTCCTGCGACACGCAGGGAGGGCCGTCTACAAGTTCAGGATCCTCGAGGACGTGTGGGGGCCCGAGTACGCAGGCGACGTAGGCGTCGTCGAGACCTACATCAGCTACCTGCGCAAGAAGGTCGATGCCGGGGAGCCGAGGCTCATCAAGACCGTGAGGGGCGTGGGCTACAGCCTGCGGGAGGGATGACGTTGTCGCTTCGCTCCCGCCTGCTCACCATTCTCGCCGGTCTCCTTGCTGTCGGTCTCGGGCTCGCAGCCGTGGTCACGGTCACTGCCGTGCGGCGCGACATGATCTCTCGCATCGACGAGACGATTCGATCGGTGAGCCGCAATCCTCCCTCGCCGGTCCCCATGCAGCCGGCCCAGGGGGCCCCGGGTCCAGGGGTCGTCAGCACGCCCCCCGCCGGCGAGACTCCGATGTCCCCCCCTGCCGGTGGAGATTCGGGACGGTCCGTGGCGGTGGTCGTGTTCGGGCGTGACGGGAGGCCCGAGCTCTCGCTGCCATCGGGCTTCGGGACCAAGTCCGATCCCCTCCCGAAGCTGCCCTCCGACGCAAGGGACATCGCGACTGGCGTCTTCCTCGAGGCGGGGCCGTCACGGGATCCCGGCCCTGTCTACCGGATCCTCGCGAGCCGGTTGCCGGACGGGAGAACGGTCGTCGCGGCCGCTCCCCTGTCCGAAGTCGATGCCGCCGTCCGAAGTCTCGCCCTCGTCTGGCTCGTGACCGGTATCGCTCTTCTCGCCGTGCTCGTCGCAGCAGGATGGTGGGCGATCCGCGCCGGCATGCGCCCGGTCGATGACATGGTCGAGACGGCCGGGGCGATCGCAGCGGGTGATCTCACGCAGCGCGTCGACCACACCGATCCTCGATCCGAGGTGGGTCGCCTCGGATCTGCGATCAACGTGATGCCGAGCGCGAGGAGCGTCTCCGTCGTTTCGTGGCGGATGCCTCGCACGAGCTGCGCACCCCCGTCACGGTCGTCGCCGGGTACGCTGAGCTCTACCGGGCCGGTGCTCTGGAGACGGAGGAGAAGCGAGACGGCGCGATGGCGCGCATCGAGTCGGAGTCCCACCGCATGGGTGGGCTGGTCGAGGACCTACTTCTCCTGGCGCGTCTCGACGAGGGCCGTCCGCTCCGGTCGGAGAACGTCGACCTCACAGGGATCTGCGATGCGGCGATCCGCGATTTCGAGTCCTCGACCGGAAGGTCGATTGCGTACGAGAGCGATGGTCCGGTCGTGGTGACGGGCGATGCCGAACGGCTCTACCAGGTGATCGCAAACCTTCTCGGTAACGTTGCCGCTCACACCCCGGACGAGGCGACCGCCGTGTTGCGGATCGAACGGGCGGAGGAACACGTCGAGGTGACCGTCGCCGACGACGG
>QWHP01000298.1 GCA_021404985.1 Actinobacteria bacterium ATB1 | reverse complement strand
CGAGTTCCTCCATGAGAAGGGCGATGTGGATGAGCGCCTGCTCTCGCTCTTCAACGAGCTCCTCGACGAGGTGACGAGTGCGACCTGAGCGACTCGAGCTCTCCGGCTTCACAGCCTTCCGCCGCCCGACCGTCATCGACTTCGACGGTGCGGACATGTTCGTGCTCGTCGGCCCGACGGGTTCGGGCAAGTCGTCGGTGATCGACGCGATCACCTTCGCGCTGTACGGATCGGTACCCCGATACGACGACGTCAGGCTTGTCGCGCCCGTGGTCAGCCAGGGAAAGGTCGAGGCCAAAGTGCGCTTCGACTTCGCCGTGGGCGCCGAGCAGTACAGCGCGACGCGCGTCGTCCGCAGGACCAGGTCGGGCGCGACCACCAAGGAGGCCAGGCTCGAGAGGCGTGATGGCACCGGGGGCTGCGACGTACTCGCCGGGACGGCGGATGAGCTCACCGCCGGGGTGCGTGACCTTCTCGGCCTGGGTTTCGACGAGTTCTGCAAGTGCGTCGTCCTGCCTCAGGGCGAATTCGCCAGGTTCTTGCACGACAAGCCCAACAAGCGACAGGATGTGCTCGTGGGGCTGCTCGATCTGGGTGTCTACGGGGAGATGGGGGTCCTTGCCCGCAAACAGGCCTCCCAGCGCGAGACCGAGGTCGAGTTCGCCGACAAGCGGCTCGCGCAGCTCGCGGGGTCCACCGACGAGGAGCTTGCTGTCCTGGAGCACCGGATCGAACGCCTCGCCGACCTCCTCTTGCTCCTCGACCGGACCGAGCCACGCGAGGCGGAGCTGACAGCGCGAGGAGAGACCGTCCGTCAAGAGGCGCGTCGTGCCAGGGAGGACATCGAAGTCCTGGGGACTCTCTGCCGGCCTGAGGGGATCGACCTCCTGGGTGAGCGCCAACCCGCCCTGCGCGCGCAACTGGACCTCGCAGAGGAGGCGTCGGCACAGGCCGAGACAGAGGAGGCGACGATTCGCGAGAGCCTCGCGTCCCTCCCCGAGCGCTCGGCGATCGAGCATGTCCTGCAACTCTGGGCGGGACTCGACGACGTGACGACCAGACTCGCGAAGCTGCGCGAGGAGCAGGCCACATCTGCGCAGACCGCGGAGGCCGCCACGGCGGAGTTCGAGGCCGCAGACGTCGTGGGAGACATCTGCCCCGTCTGCCGGCAGACCGTGACCGAGCTCCCCGGGGAGGCCGAACCCGAGGATCTCACGTCAACGAGGCAGGAACGTGAGAATGCCGCCGGCAGGCGAGCGGCTGCCGAAAGGTCCCTGCAGGTGGCGCGAGACGCGGCCACACGTGCCCGAATCGAGCTCGAGAGTGTTGAACGCCGCCGTGACGAGCTGATCGGTGAGCTCGAGGGGCAACCTGATCGGCAGAGTGCCAAGGCGATCCTGGAGTTGCGCCAGAGTACCGAGCAGTCTTTGAGGGAGGCGTCGGCGCGCGTTGCGGAGGCCCGAGGGCGAGTCGGTGATCTCAAGTCGGAGCTCGGCCAGCTCGACGGGCACCTGTCAGCCGCCTGGGACGACCTGCAGAAGCTGCGCGACTCGGTTGCGCATCTTCGCCCACCCTCCCTCGAGCGCGACGACATCGAAGCCGCTTATCGCTCCCTCCTCGGTTGGGCAGCCACCGCTGCGGAGGAGGCAGAGGCCCGCCTGCAGGCGGCGAGCGAGGAGGAGACCCGGGTCGAAGGGGAGCTCGACTCGATCCGGAGGGATGTCGGCAAGGCGAGCAAGCACGCCGGTCTCGAACCGGGCAAGCGGACTCGTGACTCCCGTGATGCCTGCGTTCGGGCCCAGGCTGAGGCCGGCGCTGCACGCGATCGGATCGAGAGCGAGATGGCCGAGGCCGCGCGACTCGTCGATGAGCGCAATGTGGCGGACGAGGCTCGTGCCGTCGCAACCGAACTCGGGCGGCTTCTCGGAGCCAGGCAGTTCGAAAAATGGGTTGTGGATGAAGCAATGGAGCGGTTGGTCGGCGGCGCGACGCAGATCCTGCAGCGGCTTACGAGCGGACAGTACTCGCTGACCCTCAACACGAAGGCCGGTTCCTTCTCCGTGGTGGATCATCGCAACGCCGACGAGCAGCGGTCAGCGCGGACCCTTTCGGGTGGGGAGACCTTCCTCGCCTCGCTCTCGCTCGCCTTGGCGCTCGCCGAGGAGATCCGTGCCCTTGCGGCCGGGGGTCGCGCCCGGCTCGAGTCGATCTTCCTCGACGAAGGCTTCGGCACACTCGACAGCGAGACGCTTGACGTCGTTGCCGCCGCCATGGAGGAGTTGGGAGCCGAGGGGACCGTCGTCGGCCTCGTGACGCACGTCCGCGAGCTCGCCGACCGGGTGCCCGTGCGCTTCGAGGTGAGACCGGAGCCCGAAGGCTCGACGGTCGAGCGAGTGGACGCCTGACATGCGTTTCACGGTGGAGCAGTGGGCACCTGAGTACGGGCAGTCGGTGGAGGGCGACCTCGTCCCCTCTGAGGTGGAGGTCGACCTCGACGTCGAGATGACGGCGGAGGAGTGGCGTCCGGTTGTGCCGTCGCCGGTCGCAGTCGGTGGAGACGTCGTGTTCGTCGACGGCGTGCGCCGCATCGATGCTCGCCTCTGGATCGAGGACGACGTCGGGGGAGTGCACAGACCGGGCATGTTCGCATCCTTCGCGGCAGGTGCGGTGCGCTGCGGCACGCGAGCGGTAGTCGAGGAGGTACGTGTGGGGCGGCGCCTCTACGCAGCGGCGGCGTCGGCGACGGACGTCGAAACCGTGCACGGCACCTATGAGATGCGTAGATGCGCCGGTGACGACCCCGAGGTGCTCTCGATGGACCTGCAGCGCGACATGGCGGAGCTCGAGGCTCGGACAGCGGCGAACGTCGCCTGCGGCGATCGCGACCTCGCGATCGTGGACGGCCCGTTGCGGGCTGGCCACGACGCGGTCGAGTCACCGGAGCGCCTGGTGGGATACATCAAGACCCACCATCGCTCGTATCTCACCGACGACCTGATCCGTGACGTGGTCGGTGCGCTCCACGTGGGGGAACGCTCCCCTCTCTTCGTCACTGGTGGCCGGCGGACGTCCTTCAGTTGGTACGTGAGACTGCCCGGAGGCAATGGCCATCCTCTCTCCGGGGTGGTCCGCTGTGAGCTGTCCGCCACGACCGGGGTGGACAGAGCGCGGGAGATCGCAGACAGGGTCACGACTCTGGTTCCTCGCTACGCGTCGACCCCGCACAAGGACTCGCGGGCCCCGCAGAACCTGCACCCGATCGCGGGACTTGAGCGACGGCTGCGAGACAGGCTCGGCGATCCGGCGATACTCCTCAGATCACTCATCAGAGCGTCGAGCGGATGAGGTCCTCTCGATGATCGCGACCAGCGCCTCTGCGCGCTGACGTTGCGCGTCGTTCACGGGAGCCCGTCCGAACGACGCAGCCTCGAGGATGACGCCGAGCTCCCGGGCATCCTCGTCCGAGAGGTCGCGCTTCCGCCCGAGATCCGAGATGAACTCGGGTGCCGTCTCGGACGGGGCGCGTGTCCGTCCCACGCGACGCCCCGCCGACTCGATCCTGCTCAGGATCTGTGCAGGCCACGTGCGGCGCCGGAAGGACCTTCGGCCCAACAGCCTCCGCGCCGGCACGTGCAGACCCCAGGTGACGAACGCGAGGCAGGCCACGACCAGTCCGGTGGGTAGCAGTCTCAGGAGTCCGGGGAGGCGTCCACCGACCCACGCGAGGAGGTCTCCACCGGCGAGGTCGGCACCCTGTTCGCCTGCCAGGGGGACCTCGGCAGTCGGGTCGAACCCCTGCCAGCCGATACCGGGAAACCAGACCTCGGCCCAGGCGTGCGCATCGCTCGCTCGGACCTCGAACATGCCGCTGAGCGGATTGCGTTCCCCGGGGACGTAGCCGACGACGAGGCGCGCGGGGATTCCCAGCGACCGCAGCATCACCACGAGGCTCGACCCGATCTGTTCGCAGAACCCCCTGCGGTCGACGAAGAGGAATTGGTCGACGGCGTCGGTGCCCTCCGGCAGCGATGGGATGTCGAGGCTGTAGGTCGTGTTGCGTGCAAGCCAGTCCTGCAGGGCAATGACCTTGTCGTAAGTCGACGTTGCCGTGGCTGTGACGGTTTCGGCAAGCTTTCGGATGCGCTCGGGGATCTTGGGGAGCTGCGTGTAGAGAGCCCGGCTCGTCGGATCGATTCCGAGGGGAAGTGAGTCCGCCTTTCGCAGGATCGCCGGTGTGACGTCCTTGCGTGTGCTAACGACGGTGTAGACGGCACCGGCACCCAGCTCCACGCCTGCGCGGAGCGACCCGTCTGGGAGCTGGAAAACGGCGTTGTCCGGGAAGTACAGACGTTCGGGTGCGTAGGCCGCGAAGATCATGTTCGGTCCCGTGACCTCGAGGGGATATGTCTGTACGAGCTGGCGTGTGCCGAACGACGTGTCGTATGGAGCCAGCGGGACATCGATCGGGCCGCCCTGCCCACTCACGCGGTCGGGACGGTCCCTCGTGACCGACCAGTTGCGGCCGTCCCAGCGGTCGAAGCTCTGACCTCGCCAGAACGCAGCCTCGCTCGCCCGGACCCGCATGACGAGCGTGTCGTCCGGCCGGCCGCGCAGGCCGGTGTCGAGTTCGCGGGCGAAGCCGAAGTAGCCGAAACGGGCGCTCTTGCCCAGCTCGGTCTGCGTGGGTGCCCGGCCTGCGTCCGCCACGGGTCCAAGGCTCGGGTTTGCGAGACCTCCTTCCGACGGGAGCCGCACCACCTGTTGGAGAGCAGCGGGGAACGAGAAGGTCGTCATCGCCTGGGTACGGGGCAGGAAGGCGAAAACGAGGATCCCGACGAGAATGACTGCCAAGGACGCGAGGGCCGTCACCTTCGACGTGTGGGCGAACGAGCCATACCGGGTGGGCGGCTCGTCGAGGCCCGGGACGTCCGCGATCTCGCTTCTGTAGGACAGTACGAGAGACGCGAGGGCGAAGATGCCCCACGCCGCGAGGAAGAGGCCGAACTTCATCGAGACGGACAGGACGGCAGCGACGATCATGAGAGCTGTCGAGGACGACAGCGAGAACATGAGGTCTCGGCGCGCTGGCACGTCGAGGGAGTGGAGGAACTGGACCCAGATGAACAGTTCCGCGAGGGGGACCTGGAGCTGCGCCGCTCCCGTCGATGGGATGGTCGAGACGATGCTGAGGAAACGCGCGAATGCGAGGAGAACACCGAACGCCAGAAGGGCCTTGAGCAGGATGTTCCTGTCGTGACGTCGCAAGTGGGACCAGGCGAACCCGATCGGGATTCCGACCCAGACGATACCGCGACGCGCAGGGAGACCGAGTTCTCGGTGTGCCCGCGAGGTGAGCGATGTCCCTTGGCCGCGGTCTCCACCATCTCCTTCACGGCGCCGCGTGCTCCGGTACAGACGTCGACACGACCAAGCGGTCTGGCTGGCGTGGTCCCATCGCGGACTCGTCGGGCATCGGACCCTCTACGGCCAGGGCAAGGCGTCTACCGGCCGCAGTCCTCGTGGACACGCGCCCGAGGCGAGGCCCGTCGAGTTCCGCTGTTGCGAGGAATAGGTCGACCCCGTCCTCGAGTGACCTGATGGCCAAGCCGAAGCAGAGGGAGGCAGCCTTCTCGGCTCTTGCCTCGTCGCAGCCGCGCAGGTCGAGAACGAGGACGAGGGAGGGGCGGCCGGGGGTCTCCACCTCCTTGACCATGAGGTTGCGCATCCTTGCAGTCGCCGGCCAATGGATCAGCTTCGGCGGGTCCCCGGGAACGTACTCGCGGACACCGCGGGCAAGGTCGTACCCGGAAGCGGGCTCCCAGAGGCCCTGTCGGGCCTCGGAACCCGCAGGAGGTGGAGGGTCGGCAAACGACGGCTTGGGGGCGATCAGGACGGGATTCCTGAGGGTCGCCCGGACCGTGCGTCGCCACCGGACGAGGCCGAGGGGTGCAGCGGAAACGAGGATCACGGTGAGCGTCGTCACCGCGCCCCTCGATGCGGGGTCCACGGGGATCGTCCCTTCGGCCGGTACCACGGCACCGCGGCGTGAAGTCCCGCCCCTGGCTCCGCGGTCCTGTCGTTTCCCGGGCGGTGTGCCCGGCGACAGGACGTCGACGAGACAGGGGGTTCTGGGCCCGGTGATTCCGACCGTGACGGGCAAGGGCTCACCCACCGTGCCGTCGGGCGGGGCGTCGACCTGGATCCGCAGTCTGCGCAGGAGAAACCAGGGCGAGACGGCAGCGACGATGACGACAGCGACGCAGACTGCGATCAACACGAGGAGCCAGCCGGCCCCGGTCGTCGCTGCGATGCCGAAAGTCCCTGCGGCGAGAGCGAGGAGCCACAACGCCGTCCTCGTGATCCCGGACGGACGCGTGCGATCCGATCTCGGGGCGACACTCAAGGCCGCGGGACCTCGACATCGAAGAGCAGCCCCCGCACGATCGCAGTGGAGACGTTGAGGTCGGGCCCGGCGTGAAGCAGCAGCCGGTGGGAGAGGACGCCGAGTGCGACCGCCTTGATGTCCGCCGGCGCCACGAAAGTCCGGCCTTCGATGACGGCGTGCGCGCGAGCAGCCTCGAGAGCGGCGAGCGCACCGCGTGGGCTGACCCCCAAGGCGACGTCGGGGTGTTGGCGTGTCCTGTCCACGATGTCGAGCAGGTAGTCGGCGACTTGGGGAGCGACGTGCACCGCCTGCGTGACGGCTCGCGCCCAGTCGAGATCGTCCGATGAGAGGACAGGACGAACACCCTCGAGGCTTCTCACCCCGCCTTCACCGAGGAGGAGCTCCCGCGCTGACTCGCGGTCGGGATAGCCGAGCGACGCGACCATCAGGAATCGGTCCCTCTGCCCCTCGACGAGCGGGAACGTCCCGGCATGCTCGGACGGGTTCTGC
>QWHP01000297.1 GCA_021404985.1 Actinobacteria bacterium ATB1 | reverse complement strand
GCAGACCGCCGCTGAAGCCGAGGATCGTGAAGATGAGGGTGTTCTTCGCCGCGACCGTGATGACCTGCGGGAAGGACTCGCGTGCGATCTCGGGATCGAGAAAGACCCGCTGCAACTTCGCCCAGTCCGCGGCCAGGATCACGTACGCGACGAGCGCGACCGTGAATGCGTAGACCGCCCAGCGGCCCAGTCGTCGTCTGGTCTTCTTGGTCAGCTCTTGGTCCCGAACCAGGTTTCGTAGATGGTGTCGTAGGTCCCGTCGTCACGGACATCCTGGAGAGCGTTGTTCAACGCGTCCAGGAGCGCCGTGTTGCTCTTCTTGACGGCCATGCCGTACTGCTCTTCGGTCGGGAACGTCTCGGTTACGACGACCTGGTCGTCCTGCAGCGCACGATATGCGTTCACGGGGAAATCCTGGAGGACAGCGGCGATCTCGCCCGCCTGGAGCGGGGCGAACATCTCCTCGCCGGAGTCGTAGGACTTGAGCTCGGCCCCGCTGGGCAGGTTCTCCTTGGCGTAGATCTCGCCCGTCGTACCTGTCTGCACGCCGATCGTCTGGCCCTCGAGGTCCGCCAGCGTGGCGTACTTGGTCTCGTCCTCCTTGCGCACCAGCAACGACTGCTCCGAGTCGAAGTACGGGTCGGTGAAGTTGACCTGCTCCTTGCGCTCATCGGTGATCGTCATCGCCGACACGACCACGTCGCAGTCGCCGGCCTCGAGAGAGGCAAGGATCGTGTCGAACACGGTCACACGCCATTCGGTCTGCAGATCGAGCCTCTGCGCGACATCCTCGGCCAGGTCGACGTCGAAGCCCGTATACTCCCCCTGAGATCCCTCCTTCTCGAACTCGAAGGGCGGGTACGGGATGTCCGAGCAGACCGTGAGCTTCCCCTCCTCGACCAAGCCGAGGTCTTCGCCACCTGCACCGGACTCCGTCGTCGTGCTCGCCGAGTCGTCGCCGTCGCCACATGCCGCCACCGCGATGCCGAGTATCACCGCCAAGGCAACGGCACGCATCGGCATCCCCCGCCCAAGTCCACGCCTCTTCTGGGAAGCTGTTGTTTCGGCCATTGGACTCTCCGATCCTCGCCGGGACCTTGCGCGGCCCGCAGCCGCGGCCGGATGCTATCCCGCAGCGCCACCTCCCGCGAGGGATGCAGGCGGGGAGTCCCCCTCAGCGGGCCGGTTTTCATCTCCGAGATCCACGTCACGCTTCCCGGCATCGGCCGCGGCTGCCACGGTGTCGAGTGCGATCAGCGACGGCGATCTCGAGAGCATCCATGTTCCGGATCCCATGACGACGAGGCCGGCACCCGCCAGGAGCCCGATGAGCGGTGTCATGCTGACGGATTCCCGGAACACCGTGAGGCCGAGGGCGAACGACACGATCGTGCTCACGACGGCGATGAGGGTCTGGGCAGTGGACAGGCGACCGGCCCTGATCGCGATGTTGATCACGAGAACGTTCGCGATGCCGAAGACGGCGATCGCATAGAGAGCCCAGTTCCCGAACGAGAAGTCCGCGGTTGCCTCCTTCAGGATCCCCGACAGGAAACCCGCCTCGATCCCGGCGGCCGCGCCCAGGAGTGCAGCGCGAAACGAGCCCGAGCCCCTGGCTGCGATCCAGAGGACGAGGAACAGGCCACCGCAGATCGCGGTCGCGATCGTCCACGAACGGACGGGACCGGAATCGAGGCCGCTCTCGGGCCGGACCGACACCAGGAACACGGCGAGTCCCACGGTTGCGAGCGCCACGCCCCACCACTCGCGTGCGTGCATCTCCCCTCCGACGACCCAGGCCCCGGCGGGAACCATGAACACGAGCTGCGTGATGAGGATCGGCATGACGAGGACAAGGGCGCCGAACGAGAGCGCGACGCCCTGGAGGACGAACCCGAGCAGCCCGACGACCATGCCTGCCCACCACATCGTCTGACGGAGCACGTCCTTGGTGGCGTCCGCGGCTCCGGCCTCCCCCCTGCGCATCTGGACCAGGTTCGCCTTCTGCTGCATCGCCGTTCCGACGGGGTAGGCGACGGCCGCGGCGAGCGCGAGGACCACGGCAATCGCCTGCGTGAGAGCCGAGGCGAGGATCATGGGCTGTGAGCCTAACGTCTCGGGAATCGGCGAGGAGACCGCGGTCGCCGCCCGTATGGGAATCGATGGACGCCCGGTGCGCGGAAGGTGCAAGCTGGGGAATGCATGCGGTCCCCGGCTGGCGGGCGCTCCGGACCTACGAGCGGGACTGGCTGCGAAACGACATCGTGGCCGGTCTCGTGATCACCGCCCTGCTCGTCCCCCAGGGTATGGCGTACGCCGAGCTTGCCGGGCTTCCCCCGGTCACCGGTCTGTACACCACCGTCACGGCCCTGGTCGGATATGCCGTGTTCGGCCCCTCACGCCGGCTCGTGCTGGGACCGGACTCGGCTATCGCTCCCCTGATCGCTGCGGCAATCCTGCCGCTGGTCGGAGCAGATGGCGATCCCGGACGCGCCGTCGCGCTGGCGGCAACGCTCGGCATCCTCGTCGGACTCGTCTGCGTAGCTGCAGGCACGCTGCGCCTGGGGAACGTAGCCGAGCTGCTCTCGAAGCCCGTTCGCGTCGGCTACCTGAACGGGATCGCCATCGTCGTGCTCGTCAGCCAGCTTCCGAAATTGTGCGGCTTCTCGATCGAAGTCGACGGAACGGTGCGCCAGTTCGGAGCATTCGTAGTAGGCGTTCTCGACGGCGACACGAACGCCACCGCGCTCGTGATCGGGCTGGGCTCTCTCTCCGTCATCGTCGCCCTCAGGGTCCTGGCCCCCAGGGTTCCGGGGATCCTCATCGCGGTCGTGGGCGCGACTCTGGCCGTTACCCTCTTCGATCTCACCGCCAGGGGCGTCCAGGTCGTCGGATCCGTCCCGAGAGGCTTTCCGCGCCCTGCGTTTCCTGTGGTGGAGGTGTCCGACATCGGCCCACTCGTCGTCGCGGCAGTCGGCATCGCCTTCATCGCTCTCACGGACACCGTCGCCCTCTCCCGAGCACTCACCCTCGCAAGCGACCCGGTCGAGCCGAACCGGGAGATCATCGGGCTGGGTGCGGCGAACCTCGCAGCCGGCCTGTTCCAGGGGTTCCCGGTGAGCGCAAGCACGTCCCGCACGGCGGTGTCGCTGTCGAGCGGAGGCCAGAGCCAGCTCGTCGGGATCATCGGGGCTGCCCTGATAGTCGTCCTCCTGGCGTTCGCGAACGGTCTCCTCCGGAACCTGCCCGCAGCGGCACTCGCCGCCGTCGTCATCGAAGCCGCCGTGATCCTCTTCGACCTCGCCACCCTCCGCTGGCTCTGGCGCGTCCGGAAGTCCGAGTTCGTCCTGTGCGCCGCGGCCCTCGTAGCCGTCGTCGTGTTCGGCGTCCTCTGGGGGATCGCGGTCGCTGTCGGTCTGTCGCTCGGGAACTTCATCCGCCGTGCGTGGCGTCCTTACGACGCCGTTCTGGGACGCCTTGGGGACCGCCACGGCTATCACGACATCGAGCGGAATCCGAGGGCCGTGGAGATCCCGGGTCTTGTCATCTACAGGTTCGATGCACCCGTGTTCTTTGCCAATGCCGAGCACTTCGCCCGACGCATCCTGGGCGCCGTGGAGGCCGCCGAACGCCCTGTGCGCTGGGTATTGGTCGCTGCGGAACCGATCACGGACGTCGACACGACCGGGGCCGAGGTCATCTCCGACCTCCTCGATCACCTCGACAGCCGTGGGATACGCCTCGCGTTCGCAGAGCTGAAAGGTCCCGTCAGGGACCGGCTGAAGAGCTACGGGCTGTACGACCGAGTGGGGGAGGACGTGTTCTTCCCGACGTTGGGGACCGCGGTCGACGCCTTCCTTGCCGAGACAGGCATCACCTGGACAGACCCGGTCCGGGGGCGCCGTGCACCAAAACGCGAATCGTCTTGAGTCCACCGGCTTCATGGACAAGGCCGGGACTCAACGCGTCCCCCAGGAGTAGGACTGCTTCTCGAGATGGAGATAGGTGAACGCCTGCGCGTTTCGAACACCTGACATGCTGCGGATCACGTCGTTGACCAGGTGGAGGAGGTGCTCGGGATCCTCGCAAACAACCTCCGCTATGAGATCGAACCCGCCGGCACAGATGACCACGTAGTCGACCTCGTCCAGTTTCGCGACCATGCCCGCGAGCTCCCGAAGGTCGCCATCGG
>QWHP01000296.1 GCA_021404985.1 Actinobacteria bacterium ATB1 | reverse complement strand
AGTCGAAGGAGGAACTCCTGAAGGCAGTCTTCGAGAGGGTGTTGAATCAGGCTGTTGAGAGAGCCACACAGCAGATCGCGCAACTAGACATTGGCACCATGACCACTGAGAGTCTCGTGGAACTGTGTGTGCGCATGGCTATCAACATCTACGTCGATGAGATAGACGTGATCACTGCCTCGGACGCCGCCGAGCGCGAGTTTCCCGAGCTCGCGCAATGGAGGATGAATTTTGAATCGGAGGTAGCGAGAAGGCTCCGAGATCTTTTGATCGCCCACATCGGGCCGGAGCAGACGCCCGGCCATCATCGACAAGTCGAATTCGTAATCCACGTTGCTGGCATTGCACTCCTGCGAGGCCTCACGGGCATTCTCCCGTTCACAGAACAATTGGACATGTCCAAAGAGGAGTTTGGTACCGAGCTCACCCGACTTGTCTTGGCATATCTCAATGCAATTCGCGAGAGCTGACCCCGGCATTGCGCTTTCGGCTTCGATGCTTCTGCCCGCCTTCGCCGCGCTTCCCGGACGCCTCGCAGGTGGTGAGGCCAGAGGGTGCGCAGAGATCATTAGAGCCCGCGGGCGATGAGCTCCTTCATGATCTCGTTCGCTCCGCCGTAGATGCGGTCGACGCGGGCTGCCGACCAGGCGCGGGCTATCGGGTATTCGGTCATGTAGCCGTAACCGCCGTGGAGCTGCAGGCACCTGTCAGCGACGCTGTTGAGGAGCTCGCTGGCGCGCAACTTGAGCATCGAGGCGACGCTCGAACCTCGTGTTCTGCATCGACGAGAGCTTTTGACCGAACGCTTCGCGTTCGGTCGTATAAGCCGTCGTAACATCGACACAGTGTTCGATCGCGCGAGCACACACATAACCGAGTACAAGACGCTCCCGAGGCAGTTGCTGCATGAGCTGAACGAAACCGGTGTTCTCCTCGCCGAGTAGGTTCCCGGCGGGCACACGGACGTTGTCGAAAAACATCTCGACAGTGTCCTGGCCGTGCTGGCCGAGCTTGTGGAGGTTGCGTCCGACGCTGTAGCCGGGCAGGCCGGCAGTCTCCACGACTATGAGGGACAGGCCGCGTGCGCCACCTTCCTCGTTCGTCTTGGCGGCAACGACGACGAAATCGGCGAGAAGCCCGTTCGTGATGAACGTCTTGGATCCGTTGATGACCCAATGGTCACCATCGTGCACCGCACGAGTGGCGATCGCCTGCAGATCGGAGCCCGTCCCCGGCTCGGTCATGGCGATGGCACCTATCATCTCCCCTGACGCTGCCTTGGGAAGGATTCGGCGTCGGAGTTCCTCGCTACCGTATGCAGCGACGTAATGCGCGACGATCCCACTGTGGACGGCGTTGCCGAACGAGCGGTCACCCAGCGCCGCGGGTGTACCCAGGATGACAGCGTCGTGAACGATCGAGCCTCCGCCGCCGCCGTACTCGGCGGGGATGCTCGCACAGAGCAAACCGGCTTCTCCCGCCTTGAACCACACCTCGCGGTCAACGTGCTGTTGTGCCTCGAAACGCTCCCTGTGCGGAATGATCTCGTTGAGGAAGAACCGCCGGGTCATCTCCTCGAGCGCCTCGAGCTCAGGTGTCATCCAGTTCGGCCGGTAGTTCGTGAGGGTGCTCTTCATGTGTCATGACTACCCCATGCGGTGTCCCCCCGACGACACCGTCCCCAAGGTCACCACGCGGCCTTGGATCGATTGCGTCCTGACAGCGCCTAGCCAGGTTCATCCCCTGGGTTAGCATCCCTCGCACATGGACGCACAACACGACATCATCGTGATCGGGGCCGGACCGGGCGGCGCGTCGATCGCCGCTCTGCTCGCCGAGGCGGGCCTGAAGGTGTTGCTCGCCGAGAAGAACGATCGTGCCGGCGGGAAGGCCATGACGCTGCACCGGCAGGGATACGGCTACGAGATGTGGCCCGTCATCGCGATCCCGGGTGGACCGTCCCGGTACGACGAGCTCTTGAAGCAGATCCATCGAGAGGACGACGTGCCCCTGAGCGTCCCGCCGCCTGATCTGTCGCAGAACGGCGGGATCGTCTACCACACCGACGACGGCCGCTGGCTGCGCATGGCCGCCGTCGAGAGCGACAATCCCCTCGACTCCTTCGCCCAGACCTTCGAGCTCACCGCGGAAGAGATGCAGCCCGTCGTCGAGATGGCGATGGCGGTCTTCGCTCTGAGCGAGGACGAGATCGACGCGCTCGAGGAGATCCCGATCCTCGACTGGCTGGCCCGGTACGACCTGCCCGCCGGACCTCTCGCGTACATCGGCGTGATGCTCAACATGTTCTTCCTGGTCGGACCGGACCGCATCCCAGCGTCCGAAGCGATTCGCATCTGCCTGCGCGGCTTCATGCTCGCCGGCGGCGAGTTCCAGTACTGGCGGGGTGGCATCGGTCGCACGCTCGAGGTTGCCGCGGAGTACGTGGCCGAGCACGGCGGCACCTTCGTGACGAAGGCGAAGGTCGAGAGGATCATCGTCGAGGACGGCCGTGCCACCGGCATCGTCACACCTGCGGGTGAGTTCCGGGCACGTGCGGTCGTCTCCAACGCCGGCATCCAGCCGACCGTCCTGAAGCTCACAGGCGAGGAGCACTTCCCCCCGGAGTACGTCGAGTACGTCCGCAACCTCGAGCCGTCGTGGGGGATCGCAGGCATCCGGTACTTCCTCGACGCGCCGGTCTTCCCGCCCGCAGGCCTTGCGTTCGGCGACCGCTCCTGGTGGACCACCCAGCGCTACGAAGCGGCCCGCGCAGGTGACTGGCCCGACATCCCTCAGCTCTACTGGTCCACCCCGGCGCTGTGGGACCCCGGTCTCGCACCGGCTGACGGAAGCCAGGTCGTGCTCATCGGGACGCTCGCCGACCCGGACCCCGACTCGTCGATGAGTGAGGACGCCATCGCTCGCATCCACGCGACCGCGCTGGAGGCGTGGCCCTCACTCGGCGACCACATCACGAGACAGGAGCCGTACTCGACGAAGAGTGTCTCGAACCTCACACGTGATGCTGTCGTCCCCGGCGCCGGGGGCGAATGCATCGGCATCGCTCAGACGATGGAGCAGGAGGGCAGGAACAAGCCGAAAGCGCGCACCCCGCTCCCCGGCCTCTACATCGTCGGCTGTGACGCGGGCGGCAGGGGTGTCGCCACGCACCAGGCCGTCGACTCGGGGTTCCGTGTCGCAGATCTCGTCCTCGAAGACCTCGGAGTCGCCCCGCGCACGTGAGGACGACGACGCAAGCGCCTGAGAATGGCGGATTGCCGCTGCTACAGCAGGGCAAGCGGTCATGAAGTCCCCCCATGACGTGGTTGCACCTCGCCTTGGCGATCGCGAGTGAGATCACGGCGACAACGTTCCTCAAGCTGAGCGAGGGGTTCTCCAAACTCGGTCCCTCTCTCGTGACCGCAGCCGGTTACCTTCTCGCCTTCTTCTTCCTCGCGCAGGCGCTCCGTGAGCTGAACGTGGGAGTCGCCTACGCCGTCTGGGCGGGAACAGGAACCGCACTGGTCGCAGTCGTGGGGCGGATCTTCCTCGACGAGGAGATGGCGTGGCCGGGCTGGGTCGGAATCTGCCTCATCGTCGCCGGGGTCGTCCTCGTCGAGTCCTACTCGCACGCCTGACGGTAGCCCGGGGTTCCGACCCACCCGGCTGCCCGCTCGGAAAAGCCGGGACATCGGTCGGCCGTCACCGGCAGACTTCCCGGATGGACAGCGAAGCCGGGGGGCCGATCCTGCGCGCCAAGGGCCTGTGCAAGCGCTTCGGCGAGACCCAGGCCGTCGACGAGTTGAGCATCGAGATCGCCCCGGGGGAACGCGTCGGGATCGTCGGTCCGAACGGGGCCGGGAAGACGACGACGCTGCTCATGCTCCTCGGAGCGATAGAACCGGACGAGGGAACGGTCGAGCTCGTCGGACACCGCCTCCCCGGGGCGAGGAGCAGGGCAATGGAACGGGTCGGGTTCGCGGCGGGCTACCTTCCGCTTCCCGACAGGCTCACCGTGTTGGAGACCCTCGAGCTGTTCGGCACCCTCTACGGCCTTGCGAATCCCCGTGCGCGCACAACCGAGATCCTCGGGGAACTGGGCATCGGCCGCCTCGCGGACCAGCGGGTGGAGTCCCTGTCGTCGGGACAGGGGACGCTCGTGGGTTTCGCCAAGGCTGTCATCCACCATCCGGAACTGGTCGTGCTGGACGAGCCGACCGCCTCCCTGGATCCCGACGTCGCGATGCGAGTCAGGGACCGACTGGAGTGGATGAACTCCGAGCATCGTGCGACGTTGCTCCTCACGAGCCACGACATGCGAGAGGTCGAGAGTCTGACGGACCGCGTCGTCTTCCTCCGCGCCGGACGCATCGTCGCCGACGGCCCGGCCGAGACCATCGTCGCCGAATCCGGATACCCCGACCTCGAGACCATGTTCCTCGCCGAGGCGGCACGGCTGCGAAAGGAGGCGGTGTGAGCTCCGCGTCGTCGCGTCGCATCACGGCGATGGCGAAGAGGAACCTGCGCGTGCAGATGCGCAACCCCGGACACTGGTTCCTCCTCATCGTGCTGCCGGTCGTCGACGGCCTGCTGTTCGGGTCGATCGGCGTCGCATACGGGGAAGGAGACGGTCCTGTACGACTGCTCGTCACCGGGATCCTGCTGTTCCATCTGATCTGGCAGCTCACCCTCGCCGGCTCCTTCGGCATGCTCGAGGAGGTCTGGAGCCGGAACCTGATGAACCTCGTCGCCACGCCACTGACGGAGAGGGAGTTCCTGGGGGCGCTCGGTCTCGTGGGCCTGCTCCGCACTGTCGTTGCCATCAGCCTGATCGCTGCGGTCGGGTTCGGCTTCTACGCCGTGGCTCCCGACGCGGCGGGCTGGGTGCTGGTGCCGAGTGCGGCGATCCTGATCCTCTTCGGCATGGCAGTCACGTTCCTGGTCATGGCCCTGACGCTGCAGTACGGGGGGCGGCGAGGTGTTCTCGTGGGGGACGCTCGTGCTGCTCATGCCGCTGTCGGGGTTCTTCTACCCGGTGGATTCCCTGCCGCCCGCCCTCGCCGCGATCGCGCAGGTGATTCCCCTCACGCACGTCTTCGAAGCCGTGCGTGTCGGTCTCGCCGACCAGACCGTTGCCTGGGCGCAACTCGCCATCGCCGCGGCCGGCACCTTGGCGCTCCTCGGTCTCGCGGCCTGGTTCCTCGACCGTCAGCTTCGCCGCTTCCGCGCAGAGGGTTGGATCACACGCTTCACCTGAACCGCTCGCGCGGGGCGCAACACCGGAGGAGTCCCGGCGCCGTCCACTATTCGTGGCGGGCCGCGCCGGTCCCACCGGTCCCACCGGCCTCTTCGATACGTACGAGCATGGCTGCCGACGGCGTCACCTTGCCGTTCACGTGCTGAGCCGGGACGTGCTCGCCCCGATGCACTCGGCGAACTCGGCGTTCGTCAGCCCCGACCTTGCCACCGCCGCCCGGATCCGGGACGCGACCTCGGCTCGCCCCCCACGCTCCCGGTCGCGGCGAGCATGTTCGACGGCGAGCGCGAACAGGGTGCTCACCCCATCGGGCTCTCGATAGGCGAGGTATCGCTCGACGCGCCTGCGACCGAACCCCATAGCGCCCGGCGGATCTCGTCGAAGACCGGACGCCAGTCGCCGACGAGGCCACGGTCGATCGCCGTCACGAGCGCCTCGCACGGCCAAGTAGGAACATCGTCCTGTGGAGAGGCGACGACGTTGCGGAACCACAGTGCCATCAGGCCGCCCCGGAGAGGGGAGCGCGAGCGACTGACAGAGCGCGGCCACGTCAGACCATCGGTGCCAACGCTCGTCGCTGCCCTTGTAGCGGGGCAGCTCGTCGGTCACAGCCTGATCGTGCGGCCGCGGATCCGCGAGCGCCACGATGAGCGAGGTGAGAACCGACTCCCCATGAGCGAGACCGGCGCCTTCCACGCCCGAACGGACGTCGCCCAACACTCCGTCGCCCCGACAGCGTCGAGCACCGCCCCGTAGCGGTGTCGACCATCGGCGAGGACCTGATCGTGGTCGAACGGCTCGCGGTGGCCGGCATGGAGGGTGTCCCCAGCCTCGCCGACGAGCACGGCATCGGGCGCCGCCTCTCACACACCCGCGACAGCGAACCCGAGAGCACGTGCAGCCTGACCTTGGCGCACGTCGAACGTGAGGAACGTCAGGGTGGTACCGAGACGGAGGGCGGCACCGAGGTGCAGCGCGTCGAGAGTACGGATGCCGGTCTGCTCGGCGATCGTCGCGGCGATCTCGCAGGTGTCCGCGTCGAGCTCGATGATCGACATCGATGCGAGGTCCGCGACGAACGCTGCCCGTGCCGAAGTCGCATTTGCCGCTGTTAGGAGACGCCCGAGATTCCGGCGCACTTCCACGACGGTGTGCCGGCCAGTCACCAAGACGGGATCGCTGACGAGGAACTCGACTGCCCGTTCCGAGTCGGGTTCGTCCACGTAGCGCTTGAGGAGGGCACTCGTGTCGACGTAGAGCGTCACTCGGCGCGGTCCTCCTCGAGCGTCTCGAGCACAGATCGAAGCGGCGGGTGGCGACGGACAGGGACCAATCCCGTCGCACTGGCGGGCGTGAGCCACCCCGCCTCGGCCGCCGCGTCGAGGTCGACACGACCTATCACCGGTCCGAGCACCGCGATCGGTCTCCCGCGGTCGGTGACGGTGATGAGCTCTCCGGCGGCTGCCCGTTGCAGGTAGGCGGAGAGCTTCGCCTTCAGTTCTCGCACTGCCACATCCATGTGGTCACATTAGCTGATCTCGTGACTACTAGACCGCGACAGACGACGCCATCCGGAACTCCGCTGTCGAAGGCGATGTCGTCCGACC
This sequence comes from Actinobacteria bacterium ATB1, assembly GCA_021404985.1. GTDB lineage: Bacteria > Actinomycetota > Acidimicrobiia > UBA2766 > UBA2766 > QWHP01. Next base: position 1,691 of record QWHP01000296.1, on the reverse strand, counting down.
GGAAGGTGTCTCGCAGATATGGTTCATCCGACCGAATCACGCCCGCGCCGCGACTCCGGTACCTTCGCGGCATGCCTGAAATGCGATTCGGTCTGGATGTCGCGCAACAGCGCGTCACATGGGACGAGCTGGTGCGCCGCGTTCGGCTGGCCGAAGAACTCGGCTTCGAGGGCGCCTGGGGTTTCGACCACTTCAAGCCCATGTACGGGGAAGGGCCGGGCGAGACGTTCGAGGGCATGACGACTCTTGCCGCGCTGGCCGGGGCAACGGAGCGCATCCGCCTCGGCCTGCTCGTCACGGGGATGACATACCGGCACCCGTCCGTGTTCGCCGCCCAAGCCGTCACTGTCGACCACGCATCCCACGGCCGGCTCGACCTGTCGTTCGGTGCGGCATGGTTCGAAGAGGAGCACAAAGAGCTCGGCATCCCCTTCCCGCCTCTGGGCGAGCGGTTCGACCTCCTCGAGGACGCGCTCGAGATCACGACGCGCCTCTTCAGCGGCGAGGTGGTGTCGTACGAGGGGAAGGTCGTGTCGCTCTCCGGCGCGCAGATGCGGCCCACACCCGTGCAGCAGCCGCATCCACCCATCTGGATCGGCGGGAGCGGCCCGCGCCGCACGCTTCCCCTCGTCGCCAGGTACGCCGACGTGTGGCATTCCTTCGGGACGCCCGACTCGCTGCGTGAGGCGTCCGAGCGTCTCGACGCACTCGCCGTGGAAGCAGGCCGCGAACCCGGCGGCATCCTCCGAGCCGGCTCGCTGTCGCTCGAAGACACCGAAGCAGCACGTGCCCACACCGCCCGATGGCAGTCGGCGGGATGCAGCTACCTCGTGTGCGGTTGGCCCGGCCAGGGTGACGGGCTCGTAGAACGGTTCGCGCGTGAGGTCATGCCCGAGTTCGCCCCCTGAGATCGCTCCCGTAGGAGCCTGGTGTCGAACATGCCATTTTCCGCGAACCGCCGCAGCCACCTAGCCGGCGTCCGATGCCCTGGGGCAGCACGCTGTCCGGGATCGGTTGGTATCGGAATGCCGGATATCCGTCATTTCGGTACACATCGTGCCCACAGAGGACGACCTTTCCCCGCGGAACTCGTAGCTTGGCGCCAGGCGAGTCCATCCCGCAGCGAGGTGGATGCTCCATCGGGCTCCGCAATCGAGGAGGCTGACAATGCGCATCGGGATCATCACACCGATCGTCCTGCTTCTGCCCAGATCCCACAACGCCTGGGAGGTCGACGCGAGCGTCGACGATCTCGTCGCCGTGGCCCGTGCCGCCGACCGCCTCGGCTACCACCACCTCACCGCGAGCGAGCACGTCGCGGTTCCAGTCGACGTCGAAGCAAGACGGGGCAAGCGATATTGGGACCTGCTCGCGACGCTCTCGTACCTGGCGGCAATGACGGACCGGATCCGGCTCGCAACCAACATCGTCGTGCTTCCCTACCATCATCCCCTCGAGGTGGTGAAGCGCTACGGCACGCTAGACCTGCTCAGCGGCGGGCGTGTGATCCTCGGCATAGGAGTCGGGTCCCTTCGAGAGGAGTTCGATCTCCTCGGCAGGGAGTTCGCCGGACGCGGAGAGGTCACCGACGATGCCATATGCGCGATCCGTGCGTCGTGGGGCAGAGTGAACCCCGAGTACTCGGGCAGCCATTTCCGGTTCGGGGACTTCGTGGTAGAGCCGGCGGCACC
>QWHP01000295.1 GCA_021404985.1 Actinobacteria bacterium ATB1 | reverse complement strand
TACGGGGTCGAGGCTGTGACCGTAGTTCCACAGCCAGTATTGGAGGTCACCAATGAAGATGAGGGGATACAGAAGTGCCGGGAGGGCGAAGAGGAGCACCCAGCGGTTGTGGATGAAGAAGATCGCCAGAAGCAGACCTGCGATGACGATGATCGAGATCACGGCGATCGAACGCTCGAAGACGGCCCCACTGTCGAAGGCGGGCATGCCCACGTAGTGGTTGAGCTCTTCGATCTCGACGACGTCGCCTTCGAGGCGGTTCACATACGCGTGGACGCGGAGCCCGTCGGGGAACTGCGGCGCGCTCAAACGCAGTATCCAGTAGGGGAGGAAGATCGACACCACGAGGAGGACTGCCGCGATCGCGAAGTACGCGATCGGCTGGCTGTACTTCCAGCGGTCCTTCTTGAGCTCGTCGGAGGGGATGCGGGGTCCAAGGACCTTCTCCACGAGGCTCACCTTGCCGCCTTCCGGATTCTTCTCGTCGAGTCGAACTTCTGATTCACCCATGTCGATCGCTGTGTCCGTGGAATCGTGCTGCCGGTCGACCCGAGATCCATGACAACCATGAACGTACTCGCGTTTTCCGGCCCTTGTCGTGTGTCGTGCTGTGTCGTGTGCCCACGTGATGGCGTCGCGACACTGGGGACCGCGACGCGACTCGGGAACACCGAACACCGGGTCGGGCCGGCCGAGGGGCATCTCCTCGTTTGGCCGGCCGACCCGATGTCGCAGGTGCCTCGCTCAGCCTGACGGCTGGACGAAGAAGTAACCCATCATCTCGAGGTGGAGGGCGGAGCAGAACTCCGTGCAGTACCAGGTGTAGACACCGGGCTTGTCCGCCACGAAGTTGATCGTCTCGGCCTCTCCCGGCTCGAGTGACAGCGAGATGTTGTACCCGGGCAGAGCGAACCCGTGGGTCGCGTCCTGGCTGGTCTCCAGGTTGGTCAGGTGCCAGGTCACGTTGTCACCCTGCTGCACCTCGACGTGCTCGGGCGTGAAGTGGCTTCGGATCGCCGTGCTCCAGATCTCGACGTTGTTGCCGTTGCGGACGACCTTTTCCTCGCCTGCTTTGGCTGCGTTGGGGTTCACGGCCATGGTGCCGGGGTCCCAACCGACCTCCGGATAGACCTCGAAGGGCTCGAGCTTGTCCGCCTTGATGATCTGGACGTAGTGGGGCTCGCCGAACCCGATCGGCATGTCGTAGACAACCTTCATGTCACCGTTGTCCGCGACGTTGATGAGCTGGAAGTTCTGCGGGAGGAGGGGTCCGGTCGGGAAGAAGCGGTCGATCGACCACTTGTTGAGGGCCACAACGTAGCCGCCGTCGGGTGAGACGGTGTCACCCTCGGGTGTGCTCAGGTGTCCGATGTTGTACTGGACGGGCACCTTGGACTCGAGCTTCCAGCCATCGTCGTTGTAGTCACCGCCGAGGCTCCAGCGGGCCACTGCCGAGTCGAGGAAGAGGCTCGTGTAGGCGTAGCCCTTGTCGTCGAACTCGGTGTGGAGCGGGCCGAGGCCGAGCTCGACCTGCGCCTCCTTGGCGTCGTCGAAGTTGATGATCGGGACTCCGAACGGGTCCTTCTCGAACTCGCCCTTCTCGATCGCGTCCTGGATCTTCTTGAACGAGTAGATCGTGACATGCGGGTCGAGCTTCCCTGAGACGACGATGTAGTCACCCTTCGGGGCCACGTCGGCGCCGTGCGGGCTCTTGGGCTCGGGCACGAAGTAGAGAAGCTGGTTGTCGATGGCGGCTTGCAGCGGCAGGACCTTCATCCCGTTGATGTCCTGGGCCTGGCTCTGTGCGACCTCGGCGGCCTTGTTCAGGTTGATGACATGTAGGTAGTCCATGTCGTTCTCGGAGGCGCCGGCCTCGAAGGGAGGGTTGCCATCCTCGATGCCGCCGGTCGCCATCTCGGTGTTGAACGAGCCGCAGAAGACCCAGCCCTCGGACTCGAGCTTTCCGGCGTCACAGAGGTCCTGCCAGTAGGGCGGGAGCTCCATGGCGAAGGATTGCGCGGTGTCGATGCGCCTTGCCTCTTTGTCGTACTTCCAGAACGTGACCATGCCCCTGTACTTGGACTGGTAGTCGGAGATGGGTGCATAGTTCGTGTATGGGGTCGGGGTGGCGTACTGGCCTCCCTCGACGACCCAGTCGGTGTTGGGAGTGACCTTCGTTCCCCCGTGGTCGTTGATGACCAGCGGGTTCTTCACGATCTGCTTCGTGTCGAAGTCTCGGAGGTCGACCACCGCGACTCGGCCGTTGGCCTTGTCGTTGATGAAGATGGCCTGACCGTCGTAATCCCCCTCGGTCTCGGACAGAGCCGGGTGGTGCGTGTCCGCCCAGCGGACCTCCTTGCCCGCGACGTTGCCCTCGTCGAGAACGGCCTCGGAGGTCTCGCCCCCGAAGCCGTAGCCCTGCCACGGTTCCGGGGTGAACACGCCGATGGTCCGCAGCAGGCGCATGGACGGCACGCCGATCACGTGGATCTGTCCGCCGTGGCCACCGGACGCGAACATGATGTAGGGATCGTGCTCACCCGACGGTGTGTATGTCTGGACAGCGGCCTCGATGTCCTCCTGTGACAGGCCGCGCTCCTTGGCGATCGAGTCGACATCCCCGCCGGAGCCACCTCCGTTGCAGGACACCGCCACCAGGGCCAGCACCGCACCCAGGGCAACGACGGGCATTATCCAGGGCATCCGCTTCCTCATCACCTGCTCCTCTGTAGCGACCACGGCAACATTGCCGGCTGGGGGATGTCCGGATGAGCGTCCTGCCTGGGGGGTTGCGTGCATCCGGTCTCCCAATGTGAAAGTGAACACAATCTCTGTCCGATTCCGGGAGGGGCTGAGGACCCGAGGTTTCAGGACCATCGGGCAGGCATGGAATTGGATCAGTCCCCACGGCGCATCGGGCAACCGGGAGGAAACGGGAATAGGGTGGGCGAAGCATCGCCGACCCCCTGCGGAGCCCATGAAGAAGATCCCGCTCCTCACACTCGCCTTGGTCGTCTTCGCTCTCGCCTCGTGCGGAGGCGACGACGGCCCCCCCGACATCAGCTACGGCCGAGACATCTGCGACAGTTGCGGCATGGTGATCGACGATCCCAGGTTCGCGTCCGCCTACCGCACACCCGGGGGCGAGGTCCGCAAGTTCGACGATGCCGGGAGCATGTTCGAGTACGGAACGCAGAACGGCGAGATCGAGGACTCCACGCTCTGGGTCCACGACTACGAGACCGAGGATTGGATCGCAGCCGAGGAGGCTTGGTACGTTCTCGGCCCGGAGGTCCAGACCCCGATGGCCTCCGGAGTCGTGGCGTTCTCGGACGAGGAACGCGCCAGATCCTTCGCCGAGAGCAGCGGGGCAGAGGTTCTCGGCTGGGACGAGATGGCCGGCCGGGCGGCGCAAGGAGGGCTGTCCCCGGTCACGACGATCGAGCCGGGCGACCCCGGTTCCGGCTGAGTGGCGTCCCCGGGCGAACCACAGAAATCACAGAGATGTAGGAGATGAAGGACCGACAAGGAGATCCGATGCGCAAGTACTTCATAATCCTCCTCCTGGCCATCGTGGCTCTCACGGCTGCGTGCGGCGGGGGAGACGACGAGGCCACCGACACGACGTCGGGGGATTCCTCCACCCAAGCCGACGGTGGTGACAGCGGCGACTCCAGTTCGAGCGGCGATGTCGCGGCCGGTGAAGAGGTCTTCGCAGGCACGTGTGCGGCCTGTCACGGTGCCGACGGGACTGGCGTCCAGGGTCTCGGAAAGTCCTTCGTCGACAGCCAGTTCGTGGCGGACACTTCCGAGGCCGACTTGGTCGCTTTCGTGAAGACGGGCCGCCCTGCGAGCGACCCGGCGAACACGACCGGTGTCGACATGCCGCCCAAGGGCGGGAACCCGTCTCTCAGCGACGAGGACCTTGCGGACGTGGTCGCCTACATCAAGTCGATCAACGACGTCTCGGGCTCCGGCGAGACGACCACATCGGCGCCCTGAGCGAGTATTTCGAGACCGAGGCATAGTCCTCCACAAAGCAGGGTCATCGGCAGCGGATCTGTAGCCGGTGACCCTGCGGCGCGTTCGCCTCCCGTCCCCCGTTCTCACCCTTGCGTAACCCCGGAACCGGGAGTTGCCCCACAGTTCACCTCTGCGTAAGGCACCGAACAGGTGGAGGTCAACAGACGGACCTAGGTTCACCCTGTCCGTCACAGCGCGC
>QWHP01000294.1 GCA_021404985.1 Actinobacteria bacterium ATB1 | reverse complement strand
GACGCCGAGAGCTTCCCGAGGTCGCGGGGCTTGAGCGCCTGTTCGTGAAGATCTAGGGTGCTGTCGCCTTGCTACCCGACGGCCGGCTGTCCTTGCGCGGCCGGCGCCTCGACGCGGACCGGCGTGGATTGTGTTGTCCTGCGGGACAGCCTGCGCTTGAGCCAGGGCTTCCACAGACCCGATCGGGTAGTGGTCAATGAGCCTCCATTTCCGCCAATCGGAACATCGGCTTCCTCCGGACCTGACTTGAGCGCGAATTCCGGTGAAGATCCTCCCTGTGGGCGACAGAGCGTCCCCCACTCGTCAGCGGACCGCGATCTCGTAGGAGTTGCGCGACAGTGCGGCGCCGTCGACGTCGCGAAGCCAGAGCGAGAGGACGTGCGTTCCACGCCTCTCCGGCGCATTGGCGAGGAACGTCCCCACGCGTGCGACGCTGTCGGCGGCGACGTCGCCGGCCCACTCCTGCTCCTCGCCGGCGAGCTCCGTCACGAGCCGAAGCCCCCCGAGCGGTCGTCTCAGTTCCGACACCACCCAGAGGTCGAGGCGGATCTCCTGTCCGGGCGAATACGCCTCATCGGGCCAGTCTGCCATCACGAGCACGGGCGCCGATGCGTCGCGTAGCGCCTCGAACCCGTCCTTGCGGTTCCGCAGGTGGTCGACGACAGACCACGTCACGGACGGGTACGAGTCGTTGAACTGGAACTGCGTGTAGCCACCGGCGGGGTCGTACTTCAGCCGCCGCATGGTCTCCGTGTGGTACTTGATCACCTGGGCCTGATGGCGTTGCGTGGCATCCCGATAGGACCCGAGGTCGTCGAAATCCGCCGAGGGGACCCAGCGCTCCATGATCTTGGGCTGGAGGCAGTGTCTCTCCTGCAGGTGAGCCCAGTCGAGGTCGGGCCAGTCGCCGTCGACGAAGCTCCTCATCGCCTCGTCGGACGGGAAAGCCTGGGCGCCGTACTCCGAGACGAACCGGTACATCCTGGGCGCGTACCTGGCGAGGCCGGCGAAACGGGTCATTCGCCCCGGGAAGTACCAGCCGAAGTAGGTGTGCGTGTCCGTTCCGTAGGAGAGAGTGTTCGGGACCTCACCCGACTTCTCGTTGCAGAACCGTGAGCCGTCCTCAGCCTCGATCGCCCGGCGCAGGGCGGGGTCGAGGACGTTCTTGTTCCAGGTGGGCAACAATGCCGAGCCGACGATCTTCGCCGTCTGGAACTTGGACAACTCCTCCACGTCGGTGATCTCCACGGCGAGGGGTTCGTTGTGGCAACACCACATGGCGATCGACGGATGCGAGCCGAGCATGTGCACCATCCCTCGGGCCTGCTCGAGCGCACTCTTCTTCATGCGCCGCGAATAGCCCCACTGCAGGGGGAAGTCTTGCCAGAGCAGGACGCCGGCACGGTCTGCCGCCTCGTAGAGGACGGGGTGGGCCACGTGAGCATGCACGCGCAGTAGGTCGAGGTTCGCCTCCTTCGCGAGGTCGAGGTCACGACGCACGTCGTCGTCGGTCACGAGGGAGAGCGCTTGGCGAGTGGGTGCGTAGTTGCTTCCCCGGGCGAACATCCGTTCGCCGTTCACACTGAAGATCCAGTCGTCCACGCGAACGGTTCGGATACCGACGGTCCGCTCCGCCCTGTCCCATTCGTCCCCGTCCGGGCCGAGTAGGACGACCTCGAGCCTGTAGAGAGGCTGGTCCCCGAGCGAGTGCGGCCACCAGAGAGCTGGGTTCTCGACGTCGAGCGCGAAGGTCTGGCCACTGCTGCCCGACTGCACGGTCCACGTCTGCTCGATATGTCCCAGAGGGGTTTCGGATGCCTCGGGGAAGAGGCGGGCCACGATCCGAAGGGGCCCGCTCTCGGCGGCGTCGACTCCCACCCGGACTTCGAGCCGGGCATGTCTCGGTGAGACATGTGCCGGCAGGACCAGAACCTGTTCGATCCTGGCCGGGCCGGTCGTCCTGATCTCGACCGGAAGCCACGGGCCACCGGGGTTGAACTCCGGGTCGATCGCATCCCAGTGCGAGAAGACACCGGTGACGATCGTTTTTGCCGACCGGTCGTGCTGTTCCGGGCACTCGACCTCCAAGGCGGCGACGTGCTCCCCGCCCGTGCGGAGTTGGGCCGTGCATTCCACCGTCTGGGGGGTGAAGTACCCGGAACGGTCGCCCAGATATGCCTCGTCGAGCCAGAAGTGGGTGAAGTAGAAGATCCCGCCGGCGTGTAGGAAGGCGCGGCCTCGCTCGGGAAGAGGCTGTGTCTCGAACTCGGCCCGGTAGACGACGGGTCCCGAGGAGTCCTCGAAGCCGGGGCTGACCGCCCACTGATGTGGAAGGGCGATCCGCGCCCATCCGGTCACGTCGAGGTCCCGTTTCCAGTAGACGCGCTCGAGATCTTCCGACCGTCTCGCTGCCCGCCAGTCCGGGAGTTTGGTGGTCCCAATCTCCAACCCGGCCTCCAACCCGGCCTCCGACCCGCTGCCACCCGGCTCCACCGAGACACTACCCGCTGGGTCAGCCGTGAGCCGAGAGGTCGAGGGCCGCCACGATCTCGGGCAGTCTGTGCCTGACCAGGCGGGACGAGATCCGCCACCCGATCCACCAGATCAGGCCGCCGTACAGAGGCGCGAACACGGCGGCCAGAGCCAGAGCCGGCCGCCAGAGGGACTGGCCGACCATCACAATCGTCGCAATGGGGATCCAGAGGATCCCCATGCACAGAAATGCCGTTGCCGACATGAAGCCGATCGCACATCCCTGCCCGGTGTTCTTCGTGCCGTAGGTGTTGTCACCGAGGACCGCGACCGGGAAGGGCACCAGCACGGAAGCGACGTTGCCGACCGCGAACGCGACTTCGAGGGCGCCGAGCGACGTCGAGACGGCGATGGGGACCAGACGCCAGGCGCCGGTCATGGCTGCGAGGATGCAGGATGATGTGGAGACGATGGCGAGACCCAGGACGAGATAGACGAGGTTCTTGCCGACGAGGTTCTGTGCAGGGTCCCCGCCGGCGACGGCGTCGGTCCACAGTGCCGGCCCGTCGTAGCCGAACTGGTTCAGCCCCTGGATGCCGAGGAGCCAGACCGCGCCGGCTGCGAACAGGACGGCGTCACGGTTCGGAGGCCCCCCGGTGATCGCGGGCGCGATGGCGAACGCCATTCCGAACACGACCAGGATCAGGACGTTCGCGCGCTGGCGCGGGTCGCGCCACAGGTACCGCGCTTCCTTGGCGGCCACCGCTCCGGCCCTGTTCCGCGGCAGCCAGGAGAAGAGGACGGGGAACAGGCCACGCGGGCCGCGCCTGACCCCCTGCGTGCTGAGATCGGGCCGCACCGAGGTGCGACCGAGCGCAACCGCCCAGATCCACCCCAGGGTAAGGGTCGTGATGCTGGCGAGGCCGATGGCGAAGACGGGGAAGGCGATTTCTCCCTCCCGTGCGGCAACGATCGCCCTGCCCAGGGCCCCGGGAGGGGTCCATCCGAGCAGGTCGATCACCGGGCTGTCCCTGAGTTCGGCGACTGCGAGCAGAGGCTCGCGCGCGAACTGGACTCCCACGGCGATCGAGACCGCCAGCAGGACGAGGAGAACGGCGGAGAGGTCCTTGCCGCGCCTCGATTGCAGGAGGTCGGAGAGCAGACTCGTCATCGCCCGCGAAACAGTGACGCAGAGGGCCAGCTCAAGGGCTATGGCGACGAGGACGACCAGGGCGGCCCATGGGGTCAACGCGAATCCGGGGAACGCACCGGTCAGAGCCAGGCCCGTGCAGACCGGGGCGATCCCGATCAGAGAGGCGACGAAGAGCCCTCTCACGATCTGGCCCGTGGTGAGAGGCAGGAGGGAAAGGCGAGTCGGGTCGAGGGTCTCGTCCACGCCGAAGCCGAGGAGCGGAACGATGCCCCAGCCGATGAAGACCCCGGCAAGGAGGACGACGACGACGTTGTCCCCCCGGACCGGGTCGAATCGCGCAGACATCAGGGACACGAATCCGGCGAGGGCCATCAACAGGCCGAAACCCGCTGCGAAGATGAACATCAAGGACCGCTGCCTGTCCGACCCGAGCCCGTTGAGGAGGAGGCGCAGCTTGAGCCGCGCGAAGAGCGACGTCACGCGGGCCTCTCTCCGGGCTTGGCTTCGGGGTTCTCTCCGAGCCACATGAGGCGGCCGTCCGACGACACAGCGGCACCGACGAGTTCGACGAAGGCATCCTCGAGTCCGCAGAGCCGCTCGACCACGTCCATGACGTGGCTGGAGAACACGATCGTCCCGCCGCCGGAGGTGTGCCGTCGCAGGACGTCCTGGATCGAGCGAACCGACACCGGGTCGATGGCTTCGAACGGCTCGTCGAGGAAGAGCACACGCGGTGCATGCACGAGGGCGCACGCAAGCGCGACCTTCTTGCGCATCCCGTGGCTGTAGTCGACCACGAGCTTGTCGCGCCCTTCCTCGAGGCCGAGCACCTCGAGGAGCTCGTCTCCCCGGGTCGTCACGACGTGCGGGTCAAGCCCCCGCAGGAGGCCGTTGTAGGTGATGAGCTCGGCCCCCGTCAGCCGCTCGAAGAGACGAAGGTCCTCCGGGAGGACACCGATCCGGGTCTTGGCGCCAACAGGGTCTGCCCAGACGTCGATGCCGCCGACATGGACACTGCCGGAGTCTGGTCTCAACAACCCGGTGGCCATCTTGAGCGTTGTGCTCTTGCCGGCGCCGTTCGGGCCGACGAGACCGAAGAACGAGCCTGGCGGAACGTCGAGGTCGATCGCAGCCACGGCGGTCTTCTCGCCGAATCTCTTCGTCAGTCCCCGCAGGGAGACCGCAAGCTCCACGAATCCTCCGGTCCCGGTCGCGCAGCGTGTCCGTGCCGTTTCAGGAACGAGTTTCGCACACCCC
>QWHP01000293.1 GCA_021404985.1 Actinobacteria bacterium ATB1 | reverse complement strand
TTGACGGACGAGGCCACGGACCGGACGTACGAGGACATCCTCCTGGGTGAGGAGAGCCTCGATCCCGCCAGCCACGTGGTGAGCGCGGAGCAGGTGGACCGCCTGCGCAACTGCCTGACGGAAATCCTGTCGGGCCTCGAGCGTGAGGTCCTCCGCCTGTACGTCGAGGGCGCCAGCTACCAGGAGATCGCCGAGCAGCTCGGCCGGAGATCGAAGTCGATCGACAACGCCATCCAAAGGATCAAGAGAAAGCTCGAGGCTCACCTCCGCCGCCAGGCGGCAGAGGACAAGGTCCGTGAGGAGTCGATCGTCGCGATCTGACGGGCTCTCACGACTCACCCATGGCCGGGGATTCCTCGGGATCCGGTCGGACGTCCATCCTGTACTCTCCCGGGGATCGACGTGCCGGTGTAGCTCAGTTGGTAGAGCAGCGGTCTTGTAAACCGCAGGTCGCAGGTTCGACTCCTGTCGCCGGCTCCATCCACCCGATGGCACCCGTTTCAAGAGGATGTGGGCGGATCTGAGTATCGCATGGGTGTCTGGATCCGCCCACGTGGGTTCTGTCCGTGCCAACGTGGGTTGTTTCCGGACCACCTGGCTAGGTGCGTCAGGTGCCGCCGAAGCGGAAGCGGCGTCGGACGGTCCAGCGCGGGTAGGGCTTGTCGAGGTACAGGTCGGCGAGGACGGCCTCACGGACCGCGAACTGCCCGAGGACGAACTCCTCGAAGGGCTCCAGCGTCTCACGCACACGGTCGGCGGCACAGGCGCCTTGGGCGTACGCGAGCGTTAGGTGGCCGACCGCGTGCGCGCGGCCTGGATGTTCGGGCAGGTTCCCGATCTCGGCGAGGACCTTGTCGACCAGATCCACGAACCGGCCGTCCCGATCCGGGTCGGCCCAGATCGCCGTCGGGAAGGCACGCAGACCCCGGACCTCGGCCGTCCAGCCCGGGGTGGCTGCGATGATGTCTCCGATCGCGTCGAGGGACACCGTGTGGACGGCGTCGGGCCCTCCGAGCTGGCGCAGAGTGACGTGCAGATAGTGGTCGGGATGCATGATGACCGGGAGCTCTGCCAATGCGTTCCTCACCTCGGCGATCCCGGGGAGCAAGGACGCCGACACCGGCACGATCACACCGAGGCTGTGCTGGTTCGGCATCTCGTCCCACTCGAGGTCGTCGTGAACCAGAGCAGGCCATGTCGTCACGGCCCCACCTCCAGCGCGTCGAGCTGAGCTTGCAGCCAGGCCTTGGGTGTGTGTGCCCCTGCCGCCCGGCGAGTCTCGGCCGCGCGCGCTGCGCGTTCAGACATCGGCATGTCGAGAGCGCGTCCCATGGCCCGAGCTGTGCCCGTAACGTCGTAGGGGTTCACGGATAGGGCTGACCCTGCCAACTCGGAGTGGGCCCCGGCTTCGGTGGAAAGTATGAGAGGAGCGTCGAACTCGTTGACCAACGGCCCTTCCTTGGCGACGAGGTTCATCCCGTCACTGATCGGATTTACGACGATAACGTCTGCAAGCACCAACGCTGCAATCGATCGCGGATATCGGTCCTCGGCCAAGATGATCGCCACTTCGCGTCCCGCCATCGCGTTCAAGTTCTCGGCGGCTGCCAGGCACTCCTGGAGATACGAGCGATAGGCCGGCAGGGTCTGGCGGGAGGGATTGAGGAGTGCCAGATGGACCACTTCCCCGACGAGCCCGGGCCGCATCGAGAGGAGCTCTCCGAAGGCATCGAGACCCCGGAGGACGTTCTTCGACGGCTCTGCGCGGTCGACGCGGACGACGGCCCGCCTACCGGCGAGCCGCCGCACGAGCTCTGAGCGCTCCCGTTCGACTTCCGGTCGTGAACGTTCGGTGGCGAGACTCTCGGGCTCCGGCCCGAGTGGGAACACCTCCGTCCGTGTCTCGGTCCCGAGCCCGCGTTCTGCCAGGGCACGCTCGAACCGGCGGGCCCAGCGTGACGTGTGAAAGCCGCAGATGTCGGCGGCGGACATGCCCGAGAGGATCCGGTCGGACCACGCGGCGGGCAGCACGGCAAGAGACGAGGAGGGGGCGAACGGCGTGTGCGAGAAGTGCGCCACCTTCGTCCGTTTCCCGCCGTCTCTGATCATGGCGGGCGTCAGCGCCAGGTGGTAGTCCTGTACGAGCACCGTTGCCGGTCCCGCACCGGCGGCCTCGAGCGCCGCGAGGGCGAAGAGCTCGTTGACGCGCACATAGCTCGCCCACGCCTCGTACATGTCGGCCCCGAACGACGGTTCGAGGGGACGGTTCCACATGTCGTGGTGCGCATACCACAACACCTGGTTCGAGACGACGTCGAGATAGCGCTCGAAGTCCGCGGGGTCGATGTCAAGGAGCCGAACCGAGTATCGCCCCGTGCCACCTCCGGTCGGATCCGGGCACTCCCTTGCGGCACGCCTGTCGGCCTCCGACATCGCCGCGGCGATCCACACTCCCCCCGTTGTCTCGAGGGCGGGAACGAGGGCAGAGACAAGCCCTCCCGAACCGCGCCTCGCCTCGAGCCGGCCGTCCTGCGTCGCATGCCATGCAACCGGCCCTCGGTTCGAGAGCACGACGAGCTTCGGCGTGCTCATCCCTGGCCGGCGAGACGGACGAAGAGCTCCAGCCATCTCGTAAGCAGTACCGTCGTGACGTACCTACTGCGGACGAACTCTCGGGCGGCATCGCCCATCGTCATCCGCCTCGTGGGATCCCGGAGGAGCTCGAGGCACGCGACGCCGCATTCCTCTGGGCTGTCGACGAGGAAGCCGTTCTTGCCGTCATCTATCTGCATCCTGATTCCGCCGACGTTTCCAGCCACAACGGGTGTTCGCTTCCAGAGCGCCTCGGAGACGGTCAGGCCGAACCCCTCCCGAAGGGACTTCTGAATGACGACATCCGCTCCGGTCTGGAAGGCGTTCACCTCGATCGAGCCCACGCCGTGAGCGTTCGTGAAGATGAAGATGTCGTCGTCCCCACCTGCATGTTCCTCCGTCCTGTGCAGATAGTGCATTCCCTCGGGATCGTCCGTTGCCATCGAGCCGGCGAGGATGAGCTGCACTTCAGGCACCTCCTCCTTCACTATGCGGTATGCATCGATCACGCCGAGAGGGTCTTTCCACGGATCGAAGCGGGAGATCTGGCACAGCGTCGGCCTGTCATAGTCGATGTCGTAGCTCTCCCAGATCGCCCGGATCGTCGCTGTGTTCAGCGGCACGTTCTTCAGGGCGACGGGGTCGATGCAGGGTTGGATGAGCTCGACGGGGGGGAGGCCGTAGCCGTTGGGGACGAAGTCGGGCATCGTGAAGACCGCTGCGTCGTAAGGCTCGATCATCGGAAACAGAAAGTCGGCGACCTGGAGGAACGGATCGCTCGTGTCGATGTGGCATCGCCATACCCACTTGCCCCGGGGTAGCTGCTGCGTCTCGTGCTCGAGGACGTGGAGCATCGCGGCCGGTTGGGGGTCATGGATCACGATGTAGTCGTAGCTCGTATCGAGACGCTGGACGTTCTCGATGACCTTGTCGAGGTAGATCTTCTCCATCTGTGGGGTCCAGGCGACCTCCATGCCCTGCATGGCGTTGTGCATCGTCTTGGTGACGTTGAAGAACTCGTCCGAGCCGAACATCACCTGCCAGTCACAGTCCAAGCCGAGCCCACGCATGAGGGGGACGACGGTCGCGAGGAGCTCTGCCACACCGCCACCGAAGGAGGTCGCGTTGACGTGGAGAAACCGGGCCCCCTCCAGTTGCCCGGCGAGGGAGCGGATCTGCTCGAGGGGCTCTTCCCCGACGCTCTCGAGATAGCGGTCGAGGGACTTGGGTTTCGCGGGAATGAGTTCGAGCATCCCGGCTTCGTCCTCCAGTCGGTATGTGGCTGTTGCGAGGCAGGAGACAGGGTATACCTGCGTGGAGGTCAGGCGGTGCCCGGGGCGAGGATCTCGGCCTTGAGGGCGTCAAGGTGCAGATCCAGGCGCTCGAGGGCGATCCCGGCCTGCGAATCGTCGGGCAGAGCGAGGAACACCCCGAGAACTCCACCGCCATTGCCGGAAGACTCCTCGAGGATCTGACGTGCTCCCTCGGACATGACCGGTGGGGCCTCCGCGCCACCCTGCGGTTCCCCGTCCGCGGGGGCGACACGGCCGATGCGGTCTGCCGTCACCCCGTTACGGTACAGGAAGGAGGCGAGGGGCTCGATGCCGCAGCGTGACAGGGCGATCAGCAGGTGCAGGCTGCCGATCACGGGGTCG
>QWHP01000292.1 GCA_021404985.1 Actinobacteria bacterium ATB1 | reverse complement strand
GATCCACTCGTCGAAGTCGAGCTCGGAACGTCCAGAGACCTGCCAGATGCACGTGAGGCCTGGGGTCACGGTGAGCCTCTGCCTGTCGAGGGGGCTGTACTCGACCACCTCACGCGGCAATGGTGGTCGCGGGCCGACGATGCTCATGTCGCCCTTGAGCACGTTCGCGAGCTGGGGGAGCTCGTCGACGCTGAGCTTGCGGATGATCCGGCCGACGGCGGTGACACGCGGGTCGTTGTCGAGCTTGAAGATCGGGCCCGATTTCTGGTTGAGGGACGCCACGTCGCCGATCCGCTCGTCGGCGTCGACGTACATGGAACGGAACTTGACCATCCGGAAGTGCCGGCCGTCACGGCCCACGCGCTCCTGGACGTAGAAGATGGGGCCGCGAGTGCTGACGGCTACCGCGACGGCCGTGATGACCAGCACCGGCAGCGTAACCAGCATGAGAACCACCGAGGCGAGGATGTCGATGCCGCGCTTGACCGCAAGCTTCCAGGACGGCGCGGCGTGGAGGCCGAACCCGGTCAGGGTCGACGGGATGGCGACGTCGCCGCGCTCGATACCCGCGAGGTCGAGCGTCACCTCTCCCGACCCGAGCACGACCGAGTCGTGTGGGGTCCCCGTCGGGGACGCGGACTGGGAAGTCTCGACCGGTTCCGCCGCGAAGGCGGTCGCCTCCTGGCCTATCGGGCTCATCGGCTCACCTCGCTGCCCCGTCCGGCCCGTTCGACCTGCGTGTGTGTGTCGTCGTTGCTATGCCGCAGTGGTTCCATCGCTTGCAGACTGTCCCGTTCTCCGACGCGAGTCTCCGCCTTACCTGGACGCGACGACTCCGAGCACGACCACGCATGCACGTCAGACGCAGCAGCGTGAGGAGAGAGTCCGCCCTCGACGATCCTCCGCCCCTTCAACCCGGCCCCGTGTGCGGAAAGAACGAGTCCCAGCCTCACACGGGGAGGACTGCCATTGCCAGTTTGTCCCCGGTCCCTTGGCAAGCTAGCAGCTCACCGTCTGTTGTGCTCAAGCCGCCTGCGTTCTTGGCACCTTATGTATCCGTTGGACTGGTTCGACGCGAGATGGGCCTTCCCTGCGAGAAGAAAGAGAATTCCCCACAAACACCGTGTAAACGATGGCGGCTCGAGCGGAGCCCGCCCGGGAAGACGTCATGGCGACTGGGCTAATTGAGCCTGAGCGGAGAGACCGGAAGGCCAGCACTGGGCGAGTCGCGCTGCGAGGTTCTCGAGGACGTAGGCGAGGTCGATCACCTCGGAGAGGGGCCGCCCGAGGGGGTCGGGGATATCCCACTCCGACTTCGCCGTGAGAAGTTCCTGGCGCGTGCGGAGGCTACCGACGAACGTCGCCCATTCCCTCAGGGTCTCGCCGTCCTGGATCGGCCGCAAACCACGCGCGCGGTCGTCGAGCTCCTTGGCAGTGAACGCCCTCTGCTCGGCCGCCGTGGAGACCACCCCGACCTCGGTCCGCAGACGCGTCGTCATCGTGACGATGAGGTCGGAGGCATCTGCGAGCTCGGAAGTGAGGAACGTCGACGTGTGGCTCCTCAGATCGTCACCGAACCTCGTCATCGCGGTGACTGCCTCGGGTATCGCGGGGCGACCCGCCTCGAGCAGACCCGCCGACCGAACGAGCACGTCGGTACGTCCCCTCGCGTCGAGGTGCCTTCTGAGCGCCGCTGCATACATGGGGGAACGAATGCGGTTGGCCGCACAGACGACGAGAACCGTGTCGGTCACTTCTCCGATTCCTTTCGCGGGGCTGTCCCGTCCTGCGGTGCCGGGACCGGTGCCGGCCTCCCGATCATGTATCTCGGCATCCCGGAAGTCGGTCCGAAGCGCATGAGGGTATCAGCCGGCTGCTGCGACCCGGCACCAGGCGGGTGTCACCGGTAGCGACTCATCGCCCGCCTGCGGATGGCCCGGCGCCGCTCCCCGGCGGACAGCTTCTCCTCCGGTTCGGGCTCGCGGGAGTCGAGGGACCGGACGTCGTCGAGACGGTCGTCGGAGGAGAACACCTCGATGATGGGCACGTCTATGCCTATCTGCTTCTGGAGCCGCTTCACGGCGTAGATCTGGTCCCAGAGGGCGAGGGTCACTGCCAGGCCCGTCTCTCCCGCCCTCGCGGTCCGGCCCGAGCGGTGAATGTATGCCTTGTGGTCCTCGGGCGGGTCGAAGTGGACCACCATGTCGATCCCGTCGACGTGGAGGCCACGCGCCGCGACGTCGGTCGCGACGACCACGGGGGTCTGCCCATCCGTGAACGACTTCAAGGTCTTCTCGCGGCGGGCTTGGTGCTTGCCGCCGTGGAGCCCGGACGCGTCGATCCCCTGCGCCTTGAGATCCCTGACGAGCTTGTCGGCGCCGATCTTGGTCCTGACGAACACGAGCGTCCTGCCGGCAGAGCGTGCAAGGCGTGCCAGGACCTTGACCTTGTCCATCCTGTGGACGTGGAGGAAGCGGTGCTCCATCTCGTCCACGGTCACGGTCTCGGAGACGACCTCGTGGTGGACGGGGTCGTGCAGGTGCAGGCGTACGAGGTTGCCGACCATCCCGTCGAGGGTGGCGGAGAAGAGCATGGTCTGGGCCTTGCCCTTGATGTCGCGAAGGATCCTGTCGACCTGGGGAAGGAAGCCCATGTCGGACATCTGGTCGGCCTCGTCGAGAACGAGTATCTCGACGGCCTCCACCGTGCCCTCGCGACGTTCGATGAGGTCGATCAATCGGCCGGGGGTCGCCACGAGGATGTCGACGCCCTTGCGCAGCGCCTTGATCTGGTCCGGCATCGACACACCGCCGTAGACGGTGGAGATGTTCAGTCCGCGGCCTCGGGCGTGAGGGGCGATCTCCCGCGACACCTGGACGGCGAGCTCCCGGGTGGGCACGAGGACCAACGACCTGGGGCTGCGCTTCTCGGCTTTGGCGGTCAACTGGACCAGTGGGACGCCGAAGGCGATCGTCTTGCCCGAACCTGTCTTCGCCTTGCCGCAGACATCGCGTCCGGCGAGGGCGTCGGGGATCGTCAGCTCCTGGATGGGGAAGGGCGTCTCGATGCCTTCGTCGGCCAGGGAGGCGCACAGGTCGGGGGAAACACCCAGCTCGTCGAAGCCGAGTGCGGGGTCGGGATCACCGATGTCCGTGGCGATCGCCGACTGCGTCGTTTCTGTCATATGGTGTTCGCTCGTCTCTTCCTTCTTGCGCCCTGCCGCGTGTCGGTCGACTCGCCTGGGTGTGCCGCCGGCTCTGGGCCGGTTGCAGGAGGCTCGGCAGGGGTCGAACCAGGGCGTCGGACCGGTGGCCGCAGCACACCGCTTGCCCGGTCGCAGCCAGTGTAGCCACGATCGCGGCTCCCGATGACACCGACGGAGCAGGATTTCGCGCTCCGCGTGGAAAAGCACACTGACGAGGAGTAAGTTGCACCGAGTTGTGCAGAACGTGTGCTCGGCACTCGTTGCCCCGATTGCGAACTCGGTACGCCGGATAGGGAGGCGTCAAGGGTGGGTCCGGCACCTCTGCCATCAAGGCCAGCCGTGGCGTGAGACGACCCCGCGGAGGAACAGTACATGGCATCCAATCCGGCCCGAATCCAAACAAGCACCAAGGCTCTCGCCGCGATCGCATCCCTACTCGCGGCCGTTCTCGCAGCGGTGATACCCGGCACGGCACGGGCAGATTCCGGTAACCCACCAACGCTCGTCGACAGCTTCGGCGGCCCGCTGCACTACGAGATGTACCCCTCCGGACTCGAGACCACCTCCGACGGTGGCGTCGTGATCGCGGACACGGGCAACAACCAGGTCGCCAAGTATGCAGGGGACGGCACGCAGGTGTGGCGCGTCGGATCTTGGGGCGCCGACCTCGGCGAGTTCGACAACCCCCGGGACGTGGCCGTCGACTCCAACGACAACGTGTACGTGGTCGACACCCGCAACTCACGGGTCGTGAAGCTCGGAGCCGACGGATCGTGGCAGGGGACGTACACCGGTGTGACGGGCGACACCGTCAACTACCCGATGGGAGCGACGATCAGCGACGACCTCCTCTACCTCGCCGATACCGGACGCAAGAAGGTGCGCGTCCTCGACGTGAACGACAACTGGAACACGGTTCGCACCGTCGTTCCGGACCCCGATGGAGGGCTCTATCCCGACAGCGGCTGCCGCAACTTGAAGGGGATCCGAGATGCCGATGCCGACTCGGCCGGCAACGTCTACGTAACCGGCTACCTGACCAACGACAT
>QWHP01000291.1 GCA_021404985.1 Actinobacteria bacterium ATB1 | reverse complement strand
ATCGTGACGTTTCGAGGTACCTCCCGCGTGCCATGGGGCGACGGCCCCTCGTCGCCCTGACCATCCCGTGCCTCGTCCGAGCGCTCGACGGCCCCGGGGGTTGGCCGAGCGGCCCCGGCAGCGAGCTCGTCCTCGGTCGGCTCCAGGAAGCTCGGCCTGGTCGACGATGCGTCTTCTGGCCCCCCACCCGGCCGGGCGGCAGCGAGCTCGTCCTCGGTCGGCTCCAGGAAGCTCGGCCTGGCGGAACTCGTGGCGGGCGTTGTCCGCTCTCCTGGCTCGAACGGTCTCACAGGCTCCTCGGAACCCCCCTTCTTCCACCAAGTGGTGAAGCGCTGCTTCGCGTAAGGGTGGAGACGCCGCTCGGGAGCAACGCCCAGAACCTTGCCCATTGCCTTTCGGACGAGTCCGTTCGGGGTCAGGGACGCGTTCGCGACGGACGACGTGGAGGTGGCCGCCTTGCCGGCGGCGTCAGTGGCGGCGAGAAACTTCGCGCCGAGGCTCTTGGCCTTCCCGCCAGTCCTTGCGACCAGGGCCCGCATCATCAGGCGCGGGAAGTCCAACTCCCACTCGTGCGGCGGTACATAGGGGCACTTCACGAAGCAGAGCTTGCACTGGTAGCACTCATCGACAATCCGGTCCTGGTCCTCGGGCGGCAACCGGACATCGATCCCGTCGGTCTTGGCATCTATCAGCTCGAACATGGACGCGAAGCTCGGACAGAGGTCCCAGCAGAGTCGACATCCGTGGCAGAGGTCGAAGACCCGATCGAGCTCTTCACGCATGTCGGACTCGTCGAAGTACGCAGGGTCCTTCAGGTCGTACGTGATCGACATGCCTCAACTCCCCAGTGATCGGCTCGGACAAAGGAGAGGGGCGGACCGATCGGTCCGCCCCCCCAGCAAGGTACACCGAGTGCGGGACTCAGCCGATGCTCTCGAGACCCGCCGTGAACCTTCCCGCATGGGACTTCTCGGCCCTCGCGAGGGTCTCCATCCAGTCGGCGATGGCGTCGAAGCCCTCGTCTCGAGCCGTCTTGGCGAAACCCGGGTACATCTCCGTGTACTCGTAGGTCTCGCCCTCGATCGCGGACTTCAGGTTGTCCTCGGTCGGACCCACCGGGACACCCGTAACGGGGTCGCCGACCTCTGCGAGGTAGTCGAAGTGTCCGAAGGCGTGGCCTGTCTCACCCTCGGCAACGGATCGGAACAGGGCAGCGACGTCCGGGTAGCCCTCGACGTCGGCCTTCTGCGCGAAGTAGAGGTACCGCCGGTTCGCCTGGCTCTCACCGGCGAAAGCTTCCTTCAGGTTCTCTTCGGTCTTGGAACCCTGGAGTCCCATTCTGCCTCTCTTTCCTGCTTGCCAGCACTGATTCTCGTTTGCGACAGGCCCGAGCATATTCTTTTGCTGTGCTTACGACAACCTATCCTACCAATAGGCCAGAGTTATCATTAGTCCCCGGCAAGCTGTATCAACCAGGCTGGTCGACGTAGCGCAGATAGGGCTTCTTCTCCTCGAAGCCCGCAGAGAACCTCTCACGCGCCTCGTCGCTCGGGATGTCCGGCGGGACGATGACCTTCTCGCCGGGTTGCCAGTTGACCGGAGTCGCCAGCCCGGTGGCGGCCGTGACCTGGAGCGAGTCGATGACCCTGAGGATCTCCTCGAAGTTCCGCCCAGTGCTCTTCGGGTAGGTGATGGTCAGCTTGACCTTGTTGTCGGGCCCGACGACGAACACCGAGCGGACTGTCGACGTGTCGCCCTCGCCGGGATGGATCATGTCGTAGAGCTCCGAGACGGCCATGTCGGGATCGGCAATGATCGGATAGTTCGGTGCCGCCCCTTGGGTCTCGGCGATGTCCTCGGCCCATCCCATGTGGTCTTCCACCGAGTCGACGCTCAGCCCGATGAT
The DNA here is from genome assembly GCA_021404985.1 of Actinobacteria bacterium ATB1. Lineage (GTDB taxonomy): Bacteria > Actinomycetota > Acidimicrobiia > UBA2766 > UBA2766 > QWHP01. The sequence continues at coordinate 2,349 of QWHP01000291.1, read as the reverse complement.
CTTGACGTTCCGGCGATCGAACTCGTCCTTGGACCGGGCGAGGAAGCCGAGCTCCGTCGTGCACACCGGCGTGTAGTCCTTGGGGTGCGAGAAGAGGATCGCCCAGCTGTCCGCCTTCCAGTCGTGGAAGTCGATCGGTCCCTCTGTGGTGTCCGCCTTGAAGTTGGGGGCTTCGTCCCCCAGCCGAATACTCATGATCGCGTATTCCCCCTCGTCTCACTTGGTCTGATCGATTACCCGGCCGGACGTCGAGCCCGGACCGTTGCCCTCGGTCGAGGACGCGATCCACTCTATTTCCGTTCCCCGCCCCGTCGACGGGTTCTCCGAGAGCACGCTCGAAGTAACGGCGGCACGCCGGAGTGCCGGCGCCCAACGTCACCTCAGGACGAAGCGGCAGCTGAACTCCGTCTCGACCGAGAAGCTGTCGGCATCCTCGGACTCGTCGACGTCGATCGTGAGCGTCTCGTCCTCGTACTTCTCAGCCAGCCACTCGGGAGCCCAGACCGGGATGCCTTCTATGTCGCCCACCTGGCGGGCGTCGGCTCCCACGAGATGATTCTCGTAGAGGAAGGGGGCCGTGGAGTCACAACAACCAGTACCGATGGTGAAGGTGAGCTCGCCGGAACGGACACCCCGCACCTTCTCCAGCACTCCTGCGACCGAAGGCGCGGCCTCGATCCTCACCTGGTGCTCACTGGCTGAATATCAGGCTGAACGTGAAGTGCGCGTTGGGGTCGGTGTTGGCGTCGACGTGGATTCTCTTCTTCGCCTGGTAGGCGCGGTACCCGTCGACACCCATCTCGTATCCGACACCGGACTGCTTGTAACCGCCGAAGGGGTGTTCGGGGCCGAGGAGATGGTGCTCGTTGATCCAGATCGTCCCGGTACGCATGCGTTCTGCGATCCCCTTGGCACGCTCGATGTCGTTGCTCCACACAGCCCCGGCGAGGCCGTACATCGAGTCGTTCGCGACCGCGACCGCCTCTTCGTCGTCCTTGACCTTGATCACCGACAGGACGGGGCCGAAGATCTCTTCCTGGGCGATCTTGTCGCCGTTGTCGACATCGGCGAAGATCGTCGGCTCGAAGAAGTAGCCCTGGTCGAGTGCGTCACCGGAGGCACGCGAGCCACCGCAGACGAGCTTGGCCTCCTTCTTGCCGATCTCAACGTAACGCTCGACGGTCTCGAGCTGTGCCTGGGAGACGAGGGGCCCCTCGTCCGTGGCGAAGTCGAGCGGGTCGCCGAGCTTGAGGGTCCCAGCCTTCTCGCTCATGAGCGAGACCAGATCGTCGTAGATCTTCTCGTTGACCACGGCCCGCGTCCCGGACTCACATACCTGGCCGTTGTGGAAGAAGGTCCCCCAGAGGATGCCCTTGGCGGCAAGCTCGAGGTTGACGTCCTCTGTGACTATTCCCGCCGACTTGCCACCGAGCTCGAGCGTGACCTTCTTCACCGTCGGAGCCGCAAGCTGCATGATGCGGGCGCCGACCTCGGTCGATCCCGTGAAGGCGACCTTGTCGACGCCGGGGTGCGACGCGATCGCCTCACCCACTGTGCCGCCGGGGCCGGTCACGACGTTGACGACGCCGGGTGGGAACCCGACCTCGTCGGCGATGCGGGCCAGCTCCAGAGCTGTCAGGGAAGTGATGGACGCCGGCTTGAGAACGATCGTGTTGCCCGCCGCTATCGCTGGGGCGATCTTCCATGACGCCATGACGAGTGGGAAGTTCCACGGCGTGATCTGTCCACAGACACCGATGGGCTCGTACTTCAGGTAGTTGGGGACACCCGGGAGACCGGGCATGACCGAGAAGTCGGGAAGGTCTTCGGTGTCGGGGATCGACTCGGCGTACTCCGCGTACTTGAGGAACACCCCCGCACACGTGTTGACGTCGGCCATCATCGCCTTGCGAATCGTGCCGCCACCGTCCTTGACCTCGAGCTCGGCGAGCTCGTTGATCTTCTGTTGGATCTTCTCGCCCATCTGGCGGACGAGAGCCGCCCGTTCGGCTCCGCTCATCTTCGGCCACGGGCCCTCGTCGAACGCCTTGCGGGCAGCCGAGACCGCCCTGTCGACATCCTCACGTCCCCCCTTGGCGATGTCGGCGATCTTCTCGCCCGTCGCAGGGTTGTACGTGGCGTAGGAGTCGCCGGACTCCGCCTCCGTGAAAGCACCGTCGATGTACATCTGGTAGTCGGACATCAGCACTCCCCCTGGAGCCGCATCGCATCAATGACGTGGCCAGTGTACGCAGCCTCCGCGACCGTTTCTAATGGGTGGCGGCTCCGCCTTCGAACCCCCAGCCTCCGGCCCGGACTGCCGCCTCACGTGACCCTGAATCTGGCTCC
>QWHP01000290.1 GCA_021404985.1 Actinobacteria bacterium ATB1 | reverse complement strand
GGAGGTGTAGGCCTCCCCCTTGCGGACCAGGTCGATGAAGGCCGCCTGCGAGACGCGCCGGCAGTGGTCGTCGATCGTCGCGTACGTCTGATCCCAGTCGATCGAGAGTCCGAGGCGGCTCCAAAGGTCCTTGAACGCCTTCTCGTCCTCGACGACGAGAGCGTTGCAGAGATCGATGAAGTTCTGACGGCTCACCGGGATCGGCGGCTTCGCCTTCAGGTCCGGCTCGAAGTCGGGGTCGTACGCCAGATGCGGCTCGCAGCGGACGTTGAAGTAGTTCTGGACACGCCGCTCGGTCGGAAGCCCGTTGTCGTCCCACCCCATCGGGTAGAAGACATTCTTGCCCCGCATGCGCTGGAAGCGGGCGACGAGGTCGGTGTGGGTGTAGCTGTAAACGTGTCCGACGTGAAGGGAACCGGAGACCGTCGGCGGGGGAGTGTCGATCGAGAACGTCTCGCTGCGGGGCCTCTCTGGGTCGTAGCGATAGGTGCCGAGCTCTGCCCAGTGCGCCATGAGGCGCTCTTCCATCGCCTGCGTGTCCAGCTTCTTCGGGAGCTCTGCCATCGGGGGGCGAGCTTACCCTGTCGTGTAGGTGCCGCCGGAAGCCTCGCATGCCAGGGTTTGCAGGAGGCCAACTGCGTACGTGAGCTCGCTCACTTCGCAAACGCTCTGTCCAGGATCTCACGCTGCTCCTGGGTGTGGACGGTCGAGGAGCCCGTCGCCGGTGTCCCCGAACCGGCACGGGCGATGCGGCGGAGAGGTCTCCGAGGGTCGAGGAACCTGTCCTGGCGCACGCGCACGAACGTCCAGGCCCCCATGTTGTCGGGTTCGTCCTGGACCCAGACGACCTCGGCATCTCGGGGATAGGGGGCCATCTCTGCAGCGATGGCGTCGGATGGAAAGGGGTAGAGCTGCTCGACTCGCACGATCGCAGTGTCGTCGCGGCCGAGGCGGTCTCGCTCGGCAGCGAGGTCGTAGAAGATCCGGCCACTGCAGAGCAGGACACGGCGCACCGCTGCGGGATCCGCCAGAGTCCTGTCCGGAAGGACCTCCTCGAAGGATCCGTGTTCGAGGTCCGCTGCGCTGGACTTGGCCGCGGCCAGGCGCAGGAGGGACTTGGGCGTCATGAGGACAACGGGTTTCCGCGTCGGCTGGTGGACCTGGCGTCTCAGCAGGTGGAAGTACTGTGCGGGAGTAGTGGGCTGAGCCACGACGATGTTGTCGTCGGCGCAGAGCACGAGGAAGCGTTCGAGGCGTGCCGAGGAGTGCTCGGGACCCTGCCCTTCGAAGCCGTGGGGGAGCAGCATGACGAGCCCGCTCCTCTGATCCCACTTCTCCTCGGCGGCCACGACGAACTGGTCGATGACGATCTGAGCCCCGTTGGCGAAGTCGCCGAACTGCGCTTCCCACATCACGAGCGCATCAGGACGGACCACCGAGTACCCGTACTCGAAGCCGAGGGCCGCATACTCCGAGAGGAGGCTGTCGTAGACGCGAAAGGTGACGCCTGGCTTCTCGAGCTGCGAGAGGGGGGCGAAATCCACCTCGGTTCCGAAGTCGACGAGGTAGCTGTGTCGCTGGCTGAACGTGCCCCGGCGCGAGTCCTGGCCGGAGAGCCGCACCGGATGCCCCTCGTCGAGGACGGACGCGAAGGCCAGTGCCTCGGCCATGGACCAGTCGACAGCGTCACGTTCGAGCTGAGTGGCGCGATCCGCCATCCATCGCTCGAGCTTGGGGTGCAGCGTGAATCCCGCCGGCAGCGTGGCGAGCACCTGCGCATAGCGGTCCAGCCGGTCTCGCTGGATGCCGGTCTCGATGTGAGGCAGAACGCCACGGGCGGGAGGGACCGGCTTGGCAGTGACATCCCCAGAGCGGGCGTCACGAGTCGCGTCGAGCGCGTGCTGCATCATGTCGCGGAACTCCGCGAGGGACGCCTCGGCCTCCTCGACGGTGATGTCACCCCTGTTCACGAGCCGTTCCGTGAAGAGCTTGCGGACCGATCGGCGTGCCTTGATCCTCTCGTAGAGGCGGGGCTGGGTGTAGGAGGGCTCGTCTGCCTCGTTGTGGCCGTAACGCCTGTAGCAGCGAAGGTCGATGACGACGTCCTTGTGGAACTCCTGCCTGTAGGCGAAGGCGAGGCGTACGACAGAGACGCATGCCTCGGGGTCGTCTCCGTTCACATGGAAAATCGGCGCCTGCACCATCTTTGCCACATCGGTCGCGTAGAAGCTGGACCTCGCCGCCTCCGGAGCCGTTGTGAAGCCGATCTGGTTGTTGATGACGACGTGTACCGTGCCGCCGGTCCGGTAACCCTCGAGCTGGCTGAGGTTGAGCGTCTCGGCGACGACACCCTGGCCGGCGAAGGCGGCGTCGCCGTGGAGGAGGACGGGGAGGATGCGCTCGTGCCCATCCGCACCGATCTGCGATTGTTTCGCGCGTGCCATCCCCTCGACCACGGGATCGACGGCCTCCAAGTGGCTCGGGTTCGAAGCGAGCGTGACCCGGAGGCTGTTGCCGTCCGGCGACATGTGGGATCCCTCGGCGCCGACGTGGTACTTCACGTCGCCCGTCCCCTGCACGGTCTCGGGGTCGACGTCACCCTCGAACTCGCGGAAGATGTCGGCATAGCTCTTTCCGAGGATGTTGGCGAGGACGTTGAGGCGTCCCCTGTGTGCCATGCCCATGACGACCTCGGTCATGCGGGCGCCGCTTGCCTCTGAGAGGAGGGCGTCGAGCATCGGGATCACCGACTCCGCACCCTCGATCCCGAACCGTTTGTGGCCGACGTACTTGGTCTGGAGGAAGACCTCGAAAGCCTCGGCTGCGTTCAGCCTCGCGAGGATCCGGTTGAGATCTGCCGTGGGCAGGGTCGTGTCCGCACCCTCGACCCGCTCCTGGATCCACCGCTTCTCGGCAGGCTCCTGGATGTGCATGTACTCGACACCGACGGTTCGTCCGTAAGCCTCGCGCAGGAGCCCGATGATCTCCCGCAGCGGAGCCGATCGAGTGCCAGCGAGGCCCGCCGTGGGGAAATGGCGGTCGAGGTCCCACACCGTGAGGCCGTAGTAGGCCGGATCGAGCTCGACGTGGCGGAGCTGCTCGGTTCCGAGAGGGTCCACGGACGCTACGAGATGTCCGCGAACACGCCACATGTTCACGAGCTGGAGCACCTGTGCGGCCTTCTCCATCGCCGGATCGGCAGCCCCGCCGGCCTTGCGTTCCGGGCTGCGGTCCCGACTCCACCGCACCGGCTCGAAGCGCATGCCGAGACTCGCGAACACCTCGTCGTAGAACGAGTGCTCGCCGAGGAGGAGCTGCTCGCACCAGCGCAGGAACTCCCCGGACTCGGCGCCCTGGATCACCCGATGGTCGTACGTGGACGTCAGGGTCATGACCTTGCTGAATCCGAGTCGGGCAAGCACCTCCTCGTCGGCTCCGGCGAGGTCGGCCGGCCAGGTGAGCGACCCGACCCCGACGATGACGCCCTGACCAGGCATGAGGCGTGGTACCGACGAGACCGTGCCGATCATTCCGGGGTTCGTGAGTGACATCGTCGTGCCGGCGAAGTCGTCGGGGCCGATCCTGTTCTCGTCGATCTTGCGGATCAGCTCCTCGTAGGCGGCGTGGAAGGCGGCGAAATCGAGGGATCCGGCGTCCTTGATGTTGGGTACGAGTAGCGACCGCGAGCCATCGTGCTTCTTGACGTCGACGGCGAGGCCGAGGTTGATCTGCTCCCGGCGGCGTACCGCGGGGCGGCCGTCGACCTCAACGTAGGTCGAGCTCATCGCAGGGACCTGCCGCGCGGCTGCCACGACGGCAAAGCCGATCAGGTGTGTGAAGCTCACCTTGCCACCGCGTCGCGACCGGAGGTGCTCGTTCACGAGGCGTCGGTTCTCTTCGAGGACCTTGGCAGGGATCTCGCGCACGCTTGTCGCCGTGGGGACACGCAGCGAGAGCTCCATGTTCTCGACGATGCGGGCAGCCGCTCCCCGCAGCGGCGTCGCGGACTCCTCTGGCGGGACAGCCTCCACCTTCTCCACCGTCCCTTGCCACTCCGCTGGGGTTTTCGGGGGAGTGGCCTCCGGCTCGGTCGGCGACGGCGTCTCGTAGTCAGCGAAGAACTCGCGCCAGTTCGGCGAGACCGAATCGGGGTCGTCCCGGAACTGGCGGTACATCTCGTCGATCACCCAACGATTCGGACCGAAGGAGGCAGTCGACGGGCCCGCGATCTCGGTGGGACCGTCGTCCCGGGGTC
>QWHP01000289.1 GCA_021404985.1 Actinobacteria bacterium ATB1 | reverse complement strand
GGAAGAGGCGGGGGCGGACCATGCCATCCGACAGGCGCCGGACGCGGTAGGAGGTGACCTTGTCGCCGTCCCGGATGGCCTCCTCGACCACGAAACCGGCCGCCCAAGACTGGTCGAACTGGCTCCGCACCTCGACCTTCGTCCCAGCCTTCAAGGCTCTCGCACTCCTCTCGCCGTGCCGGGCAGGATACTTGTTCCTCGGCGACGGAAGCCCGACTCCCGGCCTGGGCCAGACATTAGGTTGCCCTAACAAAGCACCTCAGGGTACCTTGTGGTGTGCATCGCAGGCTTCTGCCACAACCCTCCAGAGGATTGCTCTGGGGTGGGATCCTCGTCCTCCTGACGGTCGCCCACCTCGCGGCCGTACCCGTGTGGGGGGCGACCAACCGTCTGACGGGAGACGAGCCTCACTACCTGATGACTGCCGAGTCCCTCCTGTCGGACGGTGACCTCGACCTCCGAGACGAGTATGCGGCGCGCGCCTACGTTCCCTACCACCACCAGTCCCTCCGACCTCAGGAGCGTCCCGGTGACGGCGGGCAGCGCCTGAGCCCACACGGTGCCGGGCTTCCCGCCCTCGTCCTTCCCGGCTATGCGCTCGGAGGCTGGGTCGGGGCCCGCATCGAGCTCGCACTACTGGCCGCGGCCGTTCTCACCGGGGCCGGCCTCCTTGCCGACCGCTTCGTACGCCGGCCTGCCTGGGCGGCGCCCGCTGCCGTGCTGGCAGCCGGTCTCTCGCTGCCCCTCTGGGTGTACAGCACCCAGGTGTACCCGGAGTTGCCCGCGGCGGGACTCCTCGTGCTCTCCGCCCTTCTCTGGACGACAGGGTGGGACAGGAGGCACCCAAGGGGTGCCGCCGCCGTCCAAGCCGGGGTCGTGCTCGTCCTGCTGCTGCTCGGCTTCAAGTATCTGCCCGTGTCGGCGGCCGTGGCACTCGTGGGTGGCTGGCGCCTCCGGTCGGACCGGGCCGCTCTCGGGCTGCTCGCCGGGGGGATCTCCCTCGGCCTCGGCGTACAGGTGCTGTTCAACCTCGCCGCATACGGAGGTGCCACGCCGTACTCCACGAACGTCCTGTATGCCGACAGGTCGACCGCCCACCTCCTCGGCGACAACACCGGCGGAGTGTTCCGTACCTACCGGCTTCACGCGCTTCTGTTCGATCGGCACTATGGCCTGGTGCGATACGCGCCCGTCTGGCTCGCCGCCGTGGCGGGCGCCTTCGTCCTCCTCGTCGAGCCGCGAGCGCGGCGGCTGTGGTGGCCGCTGGCCGCCCTGCTTGGCGTTCAGTGGGCGACGGCGACGTGGCTGGCCCTGACGATGCGCGGCTACTGGTTCCCGGGCCGGCAGGTCGTGACCGTGCTTCCCCTCCTGGTCCCTGCCCTGGCATTCGCATTCGCCCGCCTCCCAGCGATCGTCTCCGCGCTGGCGGGGCTGTCTGTCGTGGTGGGTGTGGCGATGGTCCACGCCCTCGACACGGCGGTCGTCGGTGCGGCGAGGAACCCGTTCTGGCTCCCCCTTCCGGGGTTCGCCGGCGCAGGCGGCGTTTTCCCCGACTACCGCGACACGTCGTCCGCCACCTCTGGCCTGGCGGTTGTCTGGCTCTGTGTCGTGCTCCTTCTGTCCGTGGTGCTGCTCCGCAGATCGATTCCCGGCGTGAGCGTGGGCCCGACATCGAGGTCGACCCGCCACCTGGACGCACGTGTCCTCGTGGCCTTCCCGGCGCGCAACGAGGAGACGACGATCGCCGATGTCGTGCGCCGCGCCCTCTCGCTGGAAAGGACCTTCGTCGAGGTGGACGTGGTCGTCGTCGACGACGGCTCGTCCGACACGACCGCTCGCGAGGCGCGTTCTGCAGGCGCACGTGTCGTCGTCGTGGACGACGGGAGGACCGGCCTCGGAGCCGCTGCACGGACGATCCTCGCCGAAGGTGTTCGCACCCGCGTGGACTGGATCGTGTTCATGGATGCGGACGGCGAGTACGCGCCCGAGGACGTCCCGTCGATGGCGGCAGCAGCGGAGGCTCACGACCTCGACTACGTGACAGGCAACCGATTCGCCCAGGGCGGACGTCCGGAGGGGATGCCGTTGTGGCGCAACGTCGGGAACCGGGCGGGGTCCCTCGCCGTGTCGTGTCTTGCCGGGCGGCGGATCCGTGACGCGCAGTCCGGGATCCGCCTCCTGTCCGGACGTGCCGCATCCGCCGCCTGCATCCCGCACGACTACAACTACGCGCAGGTGCTCACGCTGGGGCTCCTCCGCAAGGGCTTCCGGATGGGCGAGATTCCCGTCTCGTACGCCCGACGGAGCCACGGCCAAACGTTCGTTCGGTTGCCGGTCTACCTGAGGAAGGTCGTGCCGGCCATATGGCAGGTCATGGCGTCATGAGGGTGGGGGAGCTGGGTCGCTTCGGCGCAGCGGGTCTCGTCGCCACCGCCGCGGACGTCGCTCTCTTCTACCTCCTGGTGCTGACCGGGGTGCCCGCCCTCGTCGCGAACCCCGTCTCGATGGCGTTGCGTCTCCTCCTCGCGTTCTGGCTTACGCGCTCATGGGTGTTCCGGGACCGCGAGGTTCGTGAAGCGCGCGTCGAGCTGCCTCTCTTCCTGCTCGTGGCGGTCTCCAACATCGTGGTGGTCGAGCTCGTGCTCGTTGTCGCTCAGTTCGGCGCTGGTGGAGAGCTGGCGCCCGTGCCGGCGACGGCGGTGAAGGTGTGTGCGGTCGGAGTCACCTTCTTCGCGCGCTATCTGGTGTCGCGACGCTGGGTCTTCAAGGCGGACTGAGGTGAGCGGCGGATCGTGACCGGCACGGGGAAGAGCGCGATACGGTGGGACGAGCTCGATACGGTGGGAACGGCGTAGGGCGCGATGCGGAAGGGCCGCGGGCCGCCGAGGCCTAGGTGGCTGGTGTGAAACGGCCGAAGGTCGCCCATGCCGGCCACCGTACGGGGGTTTGGGGGGGTAGCTGCCCGTCGCAACGAGTTCGTGACCAGCACGTTCACACCGACAGCAAAGGGCAGGGAGCCCCCAACTTCAAACGGCCGGCGGTTCGCAGACGGAAATGGCATGTTCGACACCACGCTCCTGGGGCTGCTGCGGGAGGCTCTTGGTCCCCGCAGAATCTGAGCTGTTCGACACCACGCTCCTGGGGCTGCTACTGCACCTCGATCTCGGTCTTCATGCCCTTCTGGAAGTGGTCCTCGTGTTCGCCACTCGCCTCGGTTTCGACGATGAAGCACGCGAGTTGGTACGTCCCCGGCGCCAGCTCGAGGGCGAGAGGGCCGGTCCAGCCGGTTCTGATCCCGGCGACCTCACCGTACGCGCCCTCCTCGTCCGTGGCGCCAGGGCTCGTGACGGCCATCTCGTGCACGTCCTCACCCTCGTTGGTGACCTCGAAGTAGACCTTGGGCCCCTTCGCGACCGTGGGTTCGGCGACGATCTCCCACTCTCTGACTGTCACCTTCACGACGCTGTCGGCCTCGGCCTTCGTGAAGGCGGGGGCCGCCTCGCCAGAGGCCGTCTCTCCCGATGCCGTCGCACTTCCAGACGCACTCGAAGATCCGGACCCGCCGCTCGTGTCCTCGATCTCGCTGACACCGGGCTGTTCCTCGCCGCCGCAGGCACCGAGCGCCAACACTGCGGCCAGTGCACCGGAACCGAGGACCCGAAGGGCTCTACTTGTCACGATCTTCTCCGTTCTCGAACCGACCGACCCCGAATTCGGGAAGGCGAGAAAGTAGCTTAGGGCACCCTAATATCAGGGGTCAAGGGTGATGGGTGTTCCCCTTGCGTCAGTCCTCGACGACGTTGCCCTCCCAGCGGCGCCTTGCCCGAGACCATGCCCCGTCGTCGAAGCCGTCACCGGTCAGGCACGCTCCGGCGCGGTATCCCATCTCCAGGGCGTGGTGGGAGTTGTCGTGAACGAAGAGCCCCTGGCGCCCGAACGTTCGCACGCGCATCAGCGAATCCGCCCAGTCGAGGAGTTGCCCACGCCGACGGACGGACTCCTTCGTGTACACCGGATAGACGCCGGGCACACGCCGCGCTGTGACCTCGACCGGCGCGCCGGGCAGGGGCAGGCCCATGTCGCGCAGCTCTGCGTGGGCGAGGTGGGCCACAGATGCGTCGTCCATCGACCAGATGTCGGAAGCAGGGTCGGCCGGGATCTCGACGCACAGGACCGTTCGCCCCTCCGGCGGGCCGCCGCCGGCGTACCACTTCGGCTCGGAGACACGGCTCGTCCGAAACAACGTGTCCGGGACGTAGTGGGCG
>QWHP01000288.1 GCA_021404985.1 Actinobacteria bacterium ATB1 | reverse complement strand
GTCCAAGGTGTGTTGCGGGCGGGAGCCTTTCCTGACCTGGAAAGGTCGCTGGGCATGCGTGGCCGGAGGAAAGCAGCAGGGTAGGCTGCGCGCTGGATCGCATGGGACACGTCGTGGGAGCCTGCACTGTGGACATGCCCGCCAACGAAACACAAGGGGAGGACCTCGATCCCCTGAGCCTGACGGTGGTGCACAAGATCGCCGTCGGCTGGGCAGAGTTCCCCGCGGTGCTGGCGCTCCTCACGCTCGTCTATGTCGCGGGCATGATCGTGAGCCCGCCGTGGCAGGGCTTCGCCCAGTGCGTGGCGGCGGCCCTGGCAACATGGAGGGTGATCCACGTCGTACGCATGGCGGGCCACCAGAAAGTCGTCATCGTATCGATGGCCGTGGCGGCAGTAGTCCTTTCGTTGCTCGGCGCGGTGGTGGCCAGCCGCGACAACTCTGGGGCGCTGAGTGCAGGGATCCTCGTCGTGCTCTTCCTGATGCTGATGCTGATCGTCCTGCGCCACGTCTTCCGGGCGCCCGTGGTCGACGTGAACGTGGTCTTCGGGGCGCTGTGCGTCTACGTGCTGCTCGGGCTCATGTTCGCGAACCTGTACCTCGTCATCCAGCAGATCACGGACACTGACTTCTTCACGCAGGGGCGTGGTACGCAGGCAGAGGTTCTCTATTTCAGCTTCGTCACCGAGACGACGCTGGGCTACGGGGACTTCACCGCCCAGAGCGACGTGGGGAGGGCGCTCGCTGTGATGGAGGCCCTGATGGGCCAAATCCTCCTCGTCACGCTCGTCGCCCGGTTCGTGGGCGCACTGGGCGTGAGCCGCCAAGCCCTGCTTGAACAGGCAGCGCGACGGGCGGCCGGCGAGGCGGGCGGCGGGATGCCGGCGGTGCCCGGAGAGACGACTCCGAGTGAGGCGGAATCGCAGGAATAGATTCTGCTGCCGTCCCGGCGAGCTGGCTTCGCCTCAGCCGGCGAGGGGCGGTTCGTCCAGGACCCGGACGAAGAAGTCCCTGTCCTCGAGCAACGACACATCCGAGAGGTACATCTTCCCGTAGCGCTCGAAGTAGAGGAGCTGCTTGCCGAGGAGGAACATCCCGCGGTCACCTGCGGCGTCGAGCATACCCGACTCCGAGGCGATGGCGGTGACTCTCTGCCGGCGCCGCCGGTGTTCGAGGAACGTCCTGATGCGGCCTCGGACGTTGTGGGCCTGTCCGGGAGCGGAGCCGCTCCCGCGCCCCCCCTGTTTCGCCTCGCCGTCGGTGCCGCCGGCCTTCGCCTTGAGGGCCATCTCCTCGGGGCGCAGCATCACGAGGTCGGACAGCTTCACCTCGCCGAAGGGGCGTTGAAGTATGCCGGAGACCTGCATGCGAACCAACCTGTCGATCGCGGCGTCGTCGAGCCCGAGCCCTTCGCGCAGGACCGGACCGTACAAGCCCTCGATGTGCGCCACGATCGTCTCCCAGGCGTCCTCGTATCCCAGGGAGGCGCGCACTATCGCGCGGAAGAACCCGTGGGTCTCTGCGTCGAGCCTCCCGACGATGCCCCAGTCGACAACCCCCAGCTTGCCTTCGGGCATGAGCAGGAGGTTGCCTGCGTGGACGTCGCCGTGGAAGGTGCCGTTGCGGATCGTGGTGACGAACCAGGCGCGGACGACCTCCTCGATGACGGGCCTCGGGTCGACCCCGAGGCGCTCGATGGAGGTGAGGTCGTCGATCGGCACGCCGTCGATGAACGTCATCGTTAGGACGCGCCGGCCCGAGAGCTCCTCGACGGGTTCGGGGATCACGATCCTGTCGATCTCCACATCCTCGAGCATGCGCAGGTGGTACCGGATCGCCTTCGACTCGTTGCGCAGGTCGAGCTCCTCCGCGACCTGTTCCCGGAAGCCGGCCAGTATCTTGCGCAGGGGGCCCGCCACTCCTGCGCCGGCAAGCTTCACGGCGCTGTTCACGAGGGGCACCATGAGGGTGAAGTCGGTCGCCGCCTGCTCCTCGATGCCGGGGCGGAGGATCTTGACGGCAACGCGACACCCGTCGGGGAGGCGTGCCTCATGTACGACCGCGATCGACGCCGCCGCGATCGGTTCGCGATCGAAGTCCGCGAAGGCGACGTCGATAGGGCGTCCGAGATCCGTCTCGACTATGCGCTTGACCTCCTCGAAGGGCACCGGCGGTGCCTGGTCGAGACAGGACCGGAACTCGGCGGAGACCGTGTCCCCGAAGAGGCCAGGCGCCGAGCCGATGAGCTGCCCCAGCTTGAGAAATGTCGATCCGAGGTCCTGGAACACGTCGCGTAGGGGACGGACCGCCTCGGACTCGCTCACCTCCCTACCGAGGATCTTCTTCAGCAAGAGGGGAGCGAAGCGCCTGACGAGAGAGAGAGTGATCTCCAGGAATCTGGTGACGAGATGCAAGACGCTCGGCCGGGGGAGACGTAACGGCACGGGAAGCGGATAGTTGCCATGGTGTTCCGTGCCGGATCCTGTGCCGGGAGAGGAGGGGGGTAAGGACAACGTCGTTCCTCGGTCGCCTTCAGAGGGCACCTACCGTCTCATGTCCCGGACCGAGAACTGAACCCGTCGCCGAAGGCGGATGTCAGTTGATCGCCCGCTCTTGGCCTTCCCAGTACTTCTTGCGCAGTTCCCGCTTGAGCGGCTTCATCGCCCCCGACAGGGGGATGGGCTCGTCTCTGATCTCCACGGACTTCGGGACCTTGTAGCCCGCGATCGACTTGCGTGCCCACTCGAGGATCTCGTCGGTGGAGGGCTCGGTCCCCGGTCGCGGCACCACAATCGCGTGGACCGCCTCGCCCCACTTCGCGTCCGGGATGCCGATCACCGCCACCTGCATCACGTCGGGATGCGTGGCCAACGCGTTCTCGACCTCGATCGAATAGACGTTCTCGCCGCCCGTGACGATCATGTCCTTCACCCGGTCGACGAGGTAGAGGAAGCCTGCGTCATCGACCCTTCCCATGTCCCCCGTGTGGTACCAGTCGCCCCGGAATACCTCGGCCGTCGCTTCAGGGTTCCCCCAGTACTCGTCCATGAGGTTCCCGGCACGTGCGCAGACCTCACCCTCCTCGCCCACCGGAAGGATCTCGCCTTCCGGATCCTGGATGCTCAGGACCACACCGGGTGCCGGCCGTCCTGCCGAGCGGAGAACGTTTCCCCCGCGACGGTGGTCTTCGGGTCCCAGAACGGTGAGGACGGCGGACGCCTCCGTCATGCCATACGCCTGCCAGACGTCGAGATCCGGGAATGACGTGAGGAGGCGGTCGAGGAGTGCGACGGGCATCGGCGAGGCGCCGTAGGCGAGCTTGCGGAGGCTCTGCATCTTCCCCGGTGCGAAGTCCGGATGGTCCATGACGAGGCCGATCATCGTCGGCACCATCACCGTGAACGTCGTTTCGTGGGCCTCGATAGCCTTGATCACCGCGCCGGGCTCGAAGAACGGGATGACGACGGTCGTGCCGACGTAGCCCGGTGTCCCGAGGATCCCGCCGATCGATGCCGCATGGAACATCGGCGTCTGGGTGAGGAATGTGTCCCGTACCGACAGGTTGAATGCCATGTTGATGTGATACAGGTTCAGCATCTCCGCGCGTTGTGAACACAGGACGCCCTTGGGCAGACCGGTCGTGCCTCCGGTGTACATGAGGACTGCGGGGTCGGACTCCTCGGTCTCCGGTGGGACTCTCGCCTCACCTGCGTCGATGAGATCCTCGTACACGACGTCGTGGGGAACGTCGCCTTCACCGAGCAGAACGACCTTGCGGAGCGAGTCGACCTCGCCGCGAGCCTGCTCGAGGAGCGGTGAGAAGGTCCGGTCGACGAAGACAACCTCGGTACCCGAGTTCTGGAGTATGTAGGTGAGCTCCGCAGGGGCGAGGCGCAGGTTCAAGGGGTTGATCACGCCGGTGCCGAGCATCCCCGCGTGGTAGAGCTCCATGAACCGGTGGCTGTTGGCGGAGAGGACCGCGAAGCGTGAGTCCTTGCGCAGCCCCAGCTCGCTGCCCATGGCCGAAGCCAGCCGCAAGACCCTGTCCCCGTGCTCCTCCACGGTGGCCCTGTGGTCGCCGTCGATCAGGCACGTCCGTGCGGTGTCCCGTTCGATCGCCGGCAGGAACAGCCGGTGGTAAACGAGCTCCTTCATGCAGTCCCCCTAGGTGGCTGTGAAACGGCCGAAGGTCGCCTCATGCCGGCCACCGTACGGGGGTTTGGGGGGTAGCTGCCCGTCGCAACGAGTTCGTGACCGGCATGTTCACATCGA
>QWHP01000287.1 GCA_021404985.1 Actinobacteria bacterium ATB1 | reverse complement strand
GGGGTTTGGCGCGTGGATTTGGTTCTGGGGTGGGGTTTGGCGCGCCATGCCGGAGCCGGAGCCGGAGCCGGGGCGGAGGCGTCAGGGTGTGAGCCAAGTGCCGATGCGTCGGGCGGCGCCGAACGCCGCCCAGGCCACGACGGTCACGAGCGCGGCATCGCCCGGCTGGACCGAGCGGAACGCGTCCACGTCCTCATCCGTCACCTGGTGCGACGCCAGGGCTGTGAGCAGGGCGAGCCTTGCCGTCGGTGTCTCCTGGGCGTCCAGATCGGAGCATGCCTGCGTGAGCCAGGCCTTCCCGAAACCGGGCGAGCCCCCCTCCCATCCAGCGATCCGCTTCTCGACGAGCTCCACGGTCGCGGCGGAGAGGACGTCGGAGACGAGATCGTCGGTCACGTAGGCGAGACGCGCGTTCGCTGCAGCCACGGCCGGCAGCGACGAGGCCCAGGCCATGTCCTGGGGCACGCGCTGTCCCTGATCCGACTTGGGCCCGAGTCCCAGGGAGCGCCCGGATGGGAGCTCCNTGGGAGCTCCCGAGCCGTGATCTCAGCGCCCACCGTCGCGCCGGCTATGCCCAGGGCGACGCTGCGCAGGGGTCCCGGCATCGGGACCGGGAGGGCCGACTCGGACAGGAGGACGTTGGCGACACGGTTCGTCATGTGGAAGAAGACGGCGACCGCGATCGCGGCCGGGAGCTCACCGGGTCCGAACGGGGGTTCTGCGAGGATGTCAGACCCAGGCTCACCTGTGGCCTCCGCCCATTCGACGACGGCGTCCACGTGCGTTCGTCGCACCCGCCGCTCTCCGGTGCGCAGGGCGGCAGCGGTCCCGCCGTGGCCCGCTCCGCTCAACATCATCGTGTGGGCATCCAGGCAGTAGGGGCAGGAGTTCGCGTTCGAGACGCTCGCCGCGACCGCTTCGCGAAGGGCGCTGTCGAAGGGGCCGGCGAGCCACGACTCGCGTCCCGCTGACCACGCCGCCGCCAGGAGACGCGGCTCGGGAGAGTAGACCGTGAAAGGCGGTAGGAGTCCGGCCTCCGCCTCCATCTGTTCGTAGACGTCGGCGACGAGTCCCGATGCGTCCCGTCTGCGCACTGCCCTCACGTACCGGATGTTGGTATCCGTCGAACGTGCGGCCACGAGAGCCTTGAGGGGCCTTGCCGCCTGGGTGCGAAGCCACGTATCGAGGCTCGAACGCTGGGCCATCGGGAGCATGATGGTGCATGGAAGGGGTGGCTGCAAGCGGCGTCCCGGGTGGGAGGAGGGGGTTGACGGCCGAAGGCGGAAGGCTGCTCTGAAGCGGCTACGCTCACGTCGGAGCCAGCTCTCATGAAGACTTCCCAGATCAGACGCAGCTTCGTCGACTTCTTCGCGCGTCGCGACCACGAAGTCGTGCCGTCCTCCTCGCTGATTCCCGTCGACCAGACCCTTCTCCTGACGAACGCTGGAATGGTGCAGTTCAAGCCCTACATGGTGGGTGACGAGAAGGCTCCCTGGCCGAGAGCGGTGTCGGTCCAGAAGTGTGCGAGGGCGGGAGGCAAGCACAACGACCTCGAACAAGTCGGCCGCACCACCCGCCACCTCACGTTCTTCGAGATGCTGGGCAACTTCAGCTTCGGGGACTACTTCAAGGCTGAGGCGATTCCTTGGGCCTGGGAGCTGGTGACGGAAGCGTGGGGAGTGGACCCCGACCTCCTCTGGATCACCGTGCACGACAGCGACGACGAGGCCGCGGAGATCTGGCACGACGCCGTCGGGGTCGCGCATGAGAGAATCCAACGCTTCGACGCCGACAACTGGTGGTCGATGGGCGTCGCGGGGCCGTGTGGACCGTGCAGCGAGATCTTCTTCGACAAGGGGCCGGACTTCGGTGCCGAAGGGGGGCCGGCGGTCGACGAGGACAGGTACGTCGAGATCTGGAATCTCGTCTTCATGCAGTCCCTCATGGACGACGAGGGACGGATCCTCGGCGACCTTCCACAGAAGAACATCGACACCGGCGCGGGTCTCGAGCGGGTATCTGCGACACTGAACCGGCTGGACTCGGTCTTCGACACCGACACGATCCGTCCCCTGATCCGCGTCGCCGAGGACGCCTCGGGCTGCACGTACGGGACCGACGTCCGAGCAGACGTGTCACTGCGAATCCTGGGGGACCACGGCAGGTCCAGCACGTTTCTCGTGACAGACGGGGTCTTCCCCTCGAACGAGGAGAGAGGCTTCGTATTGCGCAAGATCATCCGGCGCGCCGTTCGCCATGCCTGGCTCCTCGGAATAGAGGACCCGATCATGCCCCGGCTCGCGGAGCTTGTCGCCGAGGAGCTTGGCGAGGCGTATCCGGAGCTGGAGAGGAACGTCGACACCACGCGCGAGATCCTCGGTAACGAGGAGGAGCGTTTCCGGTCGACCATGCGCTCTGGGATGGCGCTACTCGAGTCCGAGATGGACCGGCTGGAAGGTGGCGTGCTCTCGGGCGAGGTGGCCTTCCGGCTGCACGACACGTTCGGCTTCCCGATCGAGGTGACGCGCGAGGTTGCGGCGGAGCGCGGGATGGAGGTCGACCAGGACGGCTTCGAGGCCGAGATGGAGGTGCAGCGCCGCCGTGCCAAGGAGGCTGCGCGTGAGGGGGCGGGGCAGGACGAGGGCGCCACGGTGACCTACCGAGCGATCAGTGAGGAGCACGGCCATACGACATTCCTGGGGTACGAGGCAACCGAGGCCGACAGTGTCGTCGTCGCGGTCGTTTCCGCCGGGATGCGGGTCGATTCTGCGTCGTCCGGTGACGAGGTGGAGGTGTTCACCCGCGAATCGCCCTTCTACGCCGAGGCGGGTGGCCAGGTGGGCGACACAGGAACGATCGTCACAGGTTCCGGAGCGGAGTTGGCCGTGGACGACACGAAGTACGCTCTGCCGGGCCTCATCTCCCATCGCTGCCGGGTCGTGGAGGGCAGCGTTGCCTCCGGCGACTCCGTGCGTCTTGCGGTCGACGTGCAGCGGCGTGCCGGCATCAGACGCCACCACACCGCCACGCATCTTCTCCATTGGGCGCTCCGCGAGGTTCTCGGGGAGCACGTCCGCCAGCACGGCTCGCTGGTCGAGCCGGGCAGGCTGCGGTTCGACTTCAGCCACTTCGCCGCTGTGACCCCTGAGGAGCTCGCCGCGGTGGAGCGGCTCGCGAACCGCGAGATGCTCTCGAACGAGACCGTCCGCAACTACGAGACGTCGAAGGCAGAGGCCGACGCGGCCGGAGTCATCGCGTTCTTCGGCGACAAGTACGGCGACCGGGTGCGGGTTCTCGAGGCGGGAGCCCACTCCAAGGAGCTCTGTGGTGGAACGCACGTGTCATCGCTGGGCGAGATCGGACCCATCGTGATCACCTCGGAGTCCTCCATCGGATCGAACCTGAGGCGTATCGAGGCACTTGCCGGTGCACCTGCGTTGGAGTACCTCCAGGAGCGACGGAGGTTGCTCTCCGCCGCTGCGGGCCGGCTCCACACTGCACCCGAGGAGGTGCCCGACCAGGTCGAGCGCCGTCTCGGGGAGCTCCAGGAGGCCCGCAAGCAGATCGACGCGCTTGCGTCCCGTCTCGCGGCCGGTGAGGTCGCCGATCTCCTCGACGACGCGTTCGAGATCGACGTCGACTCGGACGGGACTGCGCGCGCCGTTGTCGTGCGCGTCGACAGCGCGGGCAACCCCAAGGAGCTACAGAGGCTTGCGACAGAGCTCCGTGGGACTCTGGGGAGCGGCGTTGCCGTCCTCGGTGCGGAATTCGCGGGAAAGGCGAGTCTCGTCGCAGCCGTGTCCAAGGATTTGCAGGCAAAAGGGCTGTCTGCCGCCGAGATCGTGCGCGACGCCGCAGCGGCGCTCGGCGGCGGCACCGGGAACAACCCCGACGTCGCGATGGCCGGCGGCCCGAAGGGCACCGAGATCGACGCTGCCCTCCGGATCGCCCGCGACACCCTCGCCTCGGGGGTGTCCCGCGTAGCAGGCTGAACCGTGATCCACCTCGGCGTCGACTTGGGTGAGAGGCGCATCGGGGTCGCGGTTTCCGATCCGGACGGCCGCGTGGCGGTACCGAGCGGGATCGCAGAGCGACGCGGCTCCCAGACCCTGGCCGAGTTGCTCGAACCCTGGCTGAGGGAGTACGAGATCGGCGTCGTCGTGGTCGGCATCCCGGTGCGCACCGACGGATCCGAGGGACCGGAGGCGATCAAGGCACGGGAGGAAGTCGCTGACCTGCGCAAACGGCTCGCACTACCCGTGAAAACCTTCGACGAGCGCTTCACGTCGCGTATGGTGCACGCTGCAGGGGCCCGAGCAGGAGTGTCCGCGAGGAAGCGCAAGGGCCGCATCGACGACAAGGCGGCAGCCTTGATGCTCCAGGGTTTCCTCGACAGCAGCCGAGACGGATGACGTGAGAGAGCCGACAGCGACACGATCCGGTGCCGAGTTGACTGCCTCGGACTCGGGAGGCCGGGCATCCGTGCGCCGCGTCGCTGCCGACGGAACGCCGGTCACATCCCCACCCGCACAGGAGTCCGTGCCCGTTCCCACCCGGGCGGAGCCGCCCGAGGCCGAGACTTCAGGGCGGGTCGACCTCGGCCGTGCCCTTCCGAGGCCACCTCGCACGCGGATGCGCAGGCGCCCGCTCTTCTGGATTCTCGGACTGCTCGTGGTCGGCACCGTCGTCACGGGCCGCTACATCCTGCAGCCAACCATCTTCGACCTCCTCGAGAAGCAGGGTGTTCTCGGGTCGGGCCGCGCCTTCCGTATATACCTGCGAATCAGGTCACTGGGGACTGTCGTCCCGGGCGAGTACCTGTTCGTGGAGAACCAGGACTTCGGAGGTGTGCTCGAGACACTTCGTGCCGGCCCCATCGTCTCGACGGAGACCGTGACCTTCCCCGAGGGGTATTCGATCGTTCGCATGGCGGAGGCTGCCTCCGAGGTCTTTCCGGGTGTCGACCCGGCGGATTACGTCGCTCTCGCCACGGACGGATCGATCCGCTCCCCCTGGCAGCCGGCGGGCACGGCGTCGCTCGAGGGGCTTCTCTTTCCGGACACGTACACGCTCGACGACGAGGTCGACTCTCAGGCTTTGATCGAACGGCAGCTCGAGCGCTTCGACGAGGTCGCGGGCGAGATCGGCCTGTCCGAGGCGACGGTCGTGTCGCCCTACGAAGTCGTGATCGTCGCATCGATCATCGAGCGTGAGGTGAAGCGTCCGGAGGATCGCCCGAAGGTGGCACGGGCTATCTACAACCGCCTGGCCAAGGGCATGAAGCTCCAGATCGACGCTACGGTCTTCTACGGGCAGGATCCGTCTCTCACATTCGAGCAGGCCGTCGAGAACGTCACGCCCTACAACACCTACAGGGTGGCAGGGTTGCCCCCGACGCCCATCGCCAATCCGGGACGCGACTCGCTCAACGCCGCTCTCAATCCCGCCGAGGGCAACTGGATCTACTGGGTAACGGTCGACAAGGAGACTGGCGAGACCGTCTTCAACGAGTCATACGAGGCACACAAGCAGGCGATAGCGGATGCCAAAGCCGCAGGGACCTACTGAGATCCTCACACCCGGGTCCCTCGACGTCACGGCCGGCACCCGGGTCGCGGGTGTGGTCGGTCGGCCCGTGCGGCATTCGTTGTCTCCCGTCATGCACAACGCTGCGTTCGCGGCACTGGGCATGGACTGGGTGTACGTGGCCTTTCCTGTCCCCGACGAGGACGCGACCACGACGTTGCGTGCCGCGTGGAACCTCGGGATCGAAGGGCTCTCGGTAACGATGCCCCACAAGCAGGCGGCAGCACGGGCGGCACAGGAGCAGGAAGCCTTGGTCCGGGAGCTCGGCGTGGCCAACACCCTGGTCCGAGAGGCCGCGGGATGGCGCGCCTTCAACACGGACGTACCCGGATTCCGGGACTGGCTCGAACAGGGTATAGGGGTCTCGGTTGCCGGAACCCGGTTCGGGCTCGTCGGAGCCGGAGGTGTGGCGGCCGCCGTCGTCGCTGCAGTCGGGGATTCGGCGGAGACTGCTGTCTGGAACAGGACGCCGGCAAAGGCTGCCGCTCTCGTCGGGGCCGAGCAGGTGCTGGACGACCCCGGGGAGTTGGGAGAGTTCGACGTCGTCGTGTCCTGCGTCCCCTCGGATGCCTTACCGGACGGGATGGAGCTCCGGGAGGGCCAGATCGTGCTCGATCTCGTGTACGACCCGGCTCCGACGGACCTCGTGCAACAGGCACGTCGTGCCGGTGCCCGGGCAGAGGACGGTCTCGGTCTGCTCCTGCATCAGGGGGCACTCCAGTTCGAGCTCTGGACGGGTGTTGCCGCCCCGGTGGACGTGATGCGGCGTGCCCTCGAAGGTGCCCGGGAGGCACGCCGGCGGATCTGACCGTTCTGGGGGAACCCGCACTCTCAAGGCTGCCTCGCGTGGTGCCGACACTCCATGTGGAAGGGACGAACGTCCCTGTGGCCATCATCCGTCTGGTGGGAACGCGGCGATCGGCGAGCAGGGGCAGGTGACTGCGAAGGAGTTCCGGCATGAAGACCCGCGGCGAGCAGATCGCCGAAGCTTTGGACAGCTTCCTTCAATCGTGTCCCGACGTCGAGGGAGCCGCGGTCATGTCGTCCGACGGACTCCCGATGGCCTCGGCACTACCTGACGGCTTCCAGGAGGAGCGCATCGCCGCCATGTCCGCTGCGATGCTCGGCCTCGGTGAGAAGGCCTCCGAGACCCTCGGCAGAGGGCCGCTGCGCCAGCTCTTCGTCGAGGGCGAGCACGGATTCGTCTATCTGATGAGCGCCGGCCCGTCCGCTGTCCTGTGTGCGGTGAGCCGGCCGTCGGGCAAGACAGGTCTGGTCCTCTACGAGATGAAGGAAGCAGCCTCGCGCATAGCGCGCGTTCTTGCACCTGTCC
Source organism: Actinobacteria bacterium ATB1 (assembly GCA_021404985.1). GTDB lineage: Bacteria > Actinomycetota > Acidimicrobiia > UBA2766 > UBA2766 > QWHP01. The sequence goes on along the minus strand of QWHP01000287.1, from coordinate 1,125 downwards.
CACGCCAGGTACCCGACCGTCCCGCACCGGTCGCCGACGTTCCTGTGCGGGAGGCTGCGGCCACGCAGCAGGTGCGACCCGCGGAGCGCCAGGAGATCGTGGAGAGAGGCTGCGGCGACGGCGCTGAACGCAAGGCCCGCGAGGCGGTGGAGGATGCGCCGGGTGCCGGATCGGCGAATCAGGTGTCGGGACTGCACTCTGTGGCAGCACCGCCGGTGATGTCTCCGTGAGCATTCCACGTCCCGGTGGACAGCCCATCGGGAACATGACCAACGGGAACTGAGGAAACGATGTCGTTCCAGGGATCGCTGGACACGGTCGGGCTCGAGGACGTGTTCCAGCTCTTCTCGTTCAGCCGGAAGTCGGGCGCTCTGCGGCTCAAGTGCCACGACGACGATGGCGCGGTGTACTTCCACGAGGGTGAGGTGTACTACGCCACTACGAACCCGTCGGAGGGCGTCGGGAAGGGGCTCGTGAACGCCGGCGTGGTCAGCAGTGAGGACTGGAAGTCCGTCCTGGCCAAGACACGTGGCGGGGAGCTGTCCCAGGGAAAGGCCCTCGTCGAGCTCAAGGGTGTCGACGCCGGAATCGTCGAGGCCTTCGTGAGGGAACGGGTCGAGGACGCCGTTTTCAAGCTCCTCCAGTGGGAGACGGGTGAGTTCGCGCTCCAAGACGAGGCGCACCCCCTCGGGCCGGTCTTCCTGTTCTCGTGCGAGCCCCTCTTGTCGGAGGGTCGCAAGCGGCTCGAGATCTGGAACGAGATAAGGAACACGATTCCGTCCACGTCGATGGGCGTCGGCCTCAGCAGGGACATCGGCGACGAAGTCGAGGAGATCGTCCTCACGCGGGACGAGTGGCGTGTCGTGGCCACCCTCACGCCCGGCTTGGACATCGAGGATCTCGCATCCGCTCTGGGGGACACGGAGTACGCGACCTGCCGGATCCTGCACAGGATGCTGGACCGGGGTGTGGTGGAGCTGTACAGCCCGGAGAAGCTCGAGGTCATGCGGCGGCTGATGTCGACGGCGCAGAGCCTCGGCTCCGGCCCGGGGGACGAGGTTCCCGGGTTCGACGAGGTCCTTGAGGTCGATGAAGCCGTTTCCGAGGTCGTCGTCGACCAGCCCG
>QWHP01000286.1 GCA_021404985.1 Actinobacteria bacterium ATB1 | reverse complement strand
AGGCCCAGGCGCTTTAGCACCGCCAACATCGAGGCCGAGATGGCCGGGAAGCTGGCCGTCCTCGACCACTTCCACCGAGAGGTGAGAGAGGCCGGGCACCACCTCGAGCCCGCCTTCGACATGGAGCAGCTCGTTCGTTTCGTCCCCCGCTACGCCCCCCTTACCGAGATGCCCACGACACTGGACTTCCTGCTCGACCACCCCGGCGGGGGGCTCACCTGGGTCGGGACATACGGCCCCACCGCCTGGTGGGAGAACGGTGCCCGCGCGGGCTGCCGGATCCTGGCCGAGGCAGGCTTCCCTCCCATCGTCGTGACACGCCCGATGGCGACCGGACACTTCGGGGTGCTGCGCTTCATCTGCCTCTTCGACCGCGAGGACCCCGCAGACGTCGAGAGGGTCCGTCGCGCGATGGTGGAGACAGCGGAGGCGATGCTCGACATCGGCTTCATCCCGTACAAGACGCCGTCCTACGCAGTCGAGCTGATCCGCAAGCGTGCGGACGCGGGGTTCCTGTCGTTGCTCGAACGGGTCAAGACGGCATTGGATCCGAACGGGATACTCAACCCGGGCCGATGGGGCTTCGCCCCTCCCGACGGAGGCAATGGCGCAGGAGGCTGACGAGAAGAGGGGGAGACATGGGCGAGACGTTGCTCGGAGAGGGAGGGGGTGGATTCGCCCGTGTCGAGGGACACCATTGCGGCGTCACGGCGGCCGAGGTCCTGAAGGCGGCGGGATGCGACACGGTGTTCTTCCTGCCGGGCGGGCACGTCGCCCCGATCGCGAACGGTTGCCGAGATGTGGGCATTCGAGTCGTCGGAACGCGGCACGAGTGCGCCGCCGTCCACATGGCCGAGGCCTGGGCCCGCTGCACAGGGTGCACCGGCGTGGCGGCGCTGACTGCCGGGCCCGGATTCACGAACGGCTTGACCGGACTCGCCGACGCGCAGGCGACGGGCGTGCCCGTCGTCGTGCTCGGGGGCCGCACGCAGCTTCCCATGCGGGGACGCGGCGCGGTCCAGGACGTCGATCAGGGCGCCCTCGCGCGCGTGGTGACGAAGTGGGCGGGAGTGGCCGTGTCGCCCGAGGCGGTGGCCAGGACAGTCCGAGAGGCGCTCCACCAGGCGCGATCGGGACGGCCTGGCTCGGCGTACGTGGATCTCCCGACGAACGTCCTCCTGGCCGAAGGGGACGTGTTCGACGGCGACGTCCCCGGAACTCCGATCGCGGCAGCGCAGCCGGAGTCGGTCGAGGAGGCCGTGAGGATCCTCTCCTCGGCCGAGCGTCCCGTCTGCCTCGTGGGCGGCGGTGGCTTCTGGGCAGGGGCCGGTGATGCGCTGCGGCGCTTCGCATCCGTCTCCGGCATGCCCGTGACGACGACAAGCCATTCCCGGGGTCTCGTCGGCGACTCGGAGGAGGCCTGCCTGGGTTCGCTCGTGCACGGCGGCGTCGCCGTCACCGCCGCAGACGCCGTCCTCGTGATCGGGAGCCGCTTCAACGGCAACCTCACCTTCGGCGGACCCCCCTTGTGGCGGTCGGAGCAGAGGATCGTGATGGTGGACTGCGACCCCACGGCGTTCGCGCTGAACCGTCCACCCGACGTCGGGCTGGCCGGTGACGCATCACTGGTTCTCGACCAGCTCGCGGAGGCCTGGACCGGCCCGGCCCACAAGGAATGGCGGGAGGTCGCCCTCTCACTCGCCGACGCGTCGCGGGACCACTGGCGCAGCGAGGCGTCCGGTGACGCCACAGGCGTCCACCCGGGCCTCCTCGCCATGGAGGTGTGCGACTTCGCCGCCTCCGCAGCTCCCGGCGGGGCGACGGTGGTCGTGGACGGCGGGGACATCCTCGGCTGGGGCCTCGCGTTCGCCCGTGCGGAGCGCCCCGGATCCGTTCTGTTCACGAGCGACGCGCTCGGCGCTCTCGGAGTCGGCGTCCCGTACGCCGTAAGTGCGGCACTCGCAGCCGATGAGCCGGCGGTCGCCCTCGTCGGCGACGGTGCCTTCGGGTTCTCGGCCATGGAGATCGAGACGGCCGTCCGCTCGGGGGCAGCGCCGGTGATAGTCGTCTCGAACAACGGATCATGGGGCGACGTGCGCTACGAGGAGGCCGAGTGGTTCGGCAGGACGGTCGAGACTGACCTCACGCGTGCGCGATACGACAGGTTGTGCGAGTCGCTCGGCGGGTACGGGGAGCGCGTCGAGTCGCCCGGCGAGCTGCGTCCCGCCCTGGAGCGTGCGCTCGCGTCGTGTGTCGTGAGCGTCGTCGACGTCGTCACCGACCCGGACCGGCCGAACGAGATCCTTCGGAACATGGGCGTTCTCAACGTCCAGTAGGAGAGGAGGGGGCCGGCAACGAGGGCACTGAGCGTGCGCACCGCAGCGCGCTACTCGCCGGAGCCGGCCTCGGCCTCGATCTTGTCCATGTCCGCCTCGAGCTTCTTCGCCTCGACCTTCTCGGCCTTGCGCATCGCCCTCTCGATCTTCGCCTCCATGTCGGCGACACCGACCACGACCAGTCCGGCCGTGCCCTCGTCGAGATGTTCGCCCGCCTCCTTGAGGTCCTTGCGGCTCATGCCTGCTGCTGCATGCCCGGCGAGAGCGCCGAGGGCAGCTCCGCCTGCGGTTGTTGCGGCCAGGATCCCGGTACCGATCGCGGCTGCGGGAAACAGGGCGATGACGAGCCCGGTTGCCAGACCGATTCCTCCACCGAGGATGCCGCCGACACGGGTCGGTGTCTCGTGCTTCTTGACGATCTTCACCGAGCCGTCGTCCCTTCTCTGGACCACGGCAGCGTCGTACGCGTCGAGGAGCCCGGCCTCCACATGGAGGTCTTTCACTGCCTCGTAGTCGGCGAGGGCATCGTCGACGTCGGAGTAGACACCCAGGAACGCGAAGAACGTGTCGATTGCCATCGGGCCTCCTCGTCTCGGATCCGTGCGGACACGATACCCGGCGTCCGGCGGAGGACTCTCGTATGCTGGGAACGCAACCGGGAGATCGGGGGGAGAGAGTGGATGACGTACGGCCCGCTGCAGGCGGGAACGGCGCCGGTGTGCAGCAAGATGCGGCGATGTTCAACCCCTTCGCACCGGGATTCTTCGACGACCCCTATTCCCACTACGCCGTCCTGAGGGAGCAGGACCCGGTGCACCGGACGCCCTTCGACGTCTGGATCCTCTTCGGGTACGAGGAGTGCAACACACTGCTGCGCGACCAGTCGCTGTCCGTCGAGATGGACAAGGCGCTCGCCGTGAACCCGGCGATGCGGACCCAGCGCATGAGCCAGTTGGAGGGGCTCTTTCCGGAGGTCGGGGATGCCCGTCTCAACCGCTCGATCCTCTTCATCGATCCACCCGACCACACGCGCCTGCGCCGGCTGGTGTCTTCGGTCTTCACACCACGGCGGATCGAGTCCCTGCGGGCGATGGTCCGCAGCCTCGTCGACCTCGCTCTGGACGGGGTCGAGGGACCGGGCGAGATGGACGTGATCGCAGATCTCGCCTTCCCGCTCCCGTTCACCGTCATCTCCGAGATGCTCGGGATGCCGGACTCCGACCGTGACCAACTGCGAGCGTGGTCGCATCGCGCGGTCAAGCTGCTCGACCCGATCCTCAGCGACGACGACGCACGCGCCGCGGTCGAGTCGGGGATGGCGATGTACGGGCACTGCTCCGAAGTGATCGCGTGGAAGCGGAAGAATCTCGCGGATGATCTCCTTTCGGCGCTGATAACGGCCGAGGACGAAGGCGACACGCTGAGTGCCGAGGAGCTGCTCGACACCGTGGTGCTCCTCTTCATCGCAGGGCACGAGACGACAGTCAACCTGATCGGTAACGGCACCTACCGGCTCCTGGGGAACCGGTCACAGCTCGAGCGCCTCCGCGACGACGACTCGCTCGACCGCGCTGCGATCGAGGAGCTGTTGCGGTTCGACTCGCCCGTCCAGTTCTCGCGCCGGATAACGCTGGAGGAGAGGGAGGTGGGCGGGAAGGTGATCCCGGCGGCAACGTTTGTCATGACCTGCCTCGGCTCGGCCAATCACGATCCGGCCGAGTTCGGGCCGGACGCCGGCGAGCTCGACCTTTCGCGCCCGAGCGCCGGACACCATCTGTCGTTCGGGAGCGGCATCCATCACTGCCTGGGGGCCGCTCTTGCACGTCTCGAGGGGCAGGAGGCCATCCCGCGCCTGATCCGGCGCTTCCCGAGGCTCGAGGCGGCGTCCGAGAAGGCTGACTGGAACGGCCGGATCGTCCTGCGAGGCCTCGACTCCCTGCCTGTGAGCCTC
>QWHP01000285.1 GCA_021404985.1 Actinobacteria bacterium ATB1 | reverse complement strand
GCCAGGCCGCTCGTTGCCCTCGCGTTCGGATCAGTAGATCGTCCGGCGCCGGCGCAGCGGACGCCCGATCGAATCGGTCACTGCTCGGAACCCATCCTCTGTCATCTCCTGGCCGTGGGATGCACCCGCCGCCCGGCTGATGTTCTCACCCATCAGCGTGCCTCCGACGTCGTTGGCGCCGGAGCGCAGGATCGTCGCGACGCCGTCGAGGCCCATCTTCACCCAGGACACCTGGATGTTGTCTATGAGGCCTCTGTAGGCGATTCGCCCGACGGCGTGCATGAGGACCGCCTCACGAAACGTCGGGCCGGGCCTGGATCTCTGCTGCAGCCAGATGGGCGACGCCATGTGCACGAAAGGCAGGGGCACGAACTCGGTGAAACCCCCCGTTCGCTTCTGGAGGTCCCGGGTGCGGACGATGTGACGGGCCCATGACCTCGGCGACTCGACGTGCCCGAACATGATCGTCACGTTGGAGCGCAGACCCACACCGTGCGCGATCTCGTGGACGTCGAGCCACTCACTGGCCGAGATCTTGTCGGGGCAGATGACAGCGCGCACCTCGTCATCGAGGATCTCGGCAGCGGTCCCGGGAAGGGTCGCGAGCCCGGCGTCACGGAGTTCGCACAGGTACTCGTCGAGAGGGACGCCGAGTCGCTTGGCGCCTTCCGTGACCTCGAGCGCGGTGAACCCGTGAACGTGGATCTCCGGGACTGCCTCCTTCACGGCCCGAGTGACGGAGATGTAGTAGTCGCCGTCGAAGTCGGGGTGGATCCCGCCTTGGAGGCAGACCTCGGTGGCTCCCCTGGCTGCTGCCTCCCGCACGCGCCCTGCGATGTCCTCGAGCGTCAGGAGGTACGGCGCGCCCCGCAGGTTGAGGGACAACGGCCCCTTGGAGAACCCGCAGAACCGGCACTTGAACGTGCACACGTTCGTGTAGTTGATGTTGCGGTTCACGACGAACGTCACATCGTCCCCGACGGTACGGGCACGCAAGTCGTCGGCGACGGCGCAGATGTCGTCCACGTCCTGACCCCGAGCAGAGAAGAGCTCGACGATCTCGTCCTCGTCGAGCTCGGCGGCGTCGAGGGCCGCGTCGAGGATCCGACCGATCGCACCCGGCCCTTCCCGGCATCGCATCCTTTGGGGGAAGACGTGCGCCTCGAAGCGCCGTGGGATCGCGGCGTCCGAACCCGCCGCCCAGGTGTCGTCTCGGGCGAATCCCTCGGCGTCCGAACGCCTCTGCACTGCGAAGTGCAGGCGTTCGTCAATCCACTTCTCCGCCGACCGGACATATTCGGGATGAGCCGTGAGGCGGGGAACCAAGCTGAATCCACGCTTCCGAGCCACATCTTCGAGTCTCTCCACCTCCGGCCACGGACGTTCCGGGTTGACGTGGTCCGGGGTGACCGGCGAAATGCCGCCCCAGTCGTCGATCCCTGCGTCGATGAGAACCCCCGGGTCGTCGAGGAGGTTCGGAGGCGCCTGGACGTGTACGTCGGATGGAAGGACGAGCCGTGCGGCTGCGACGGTCCGAAGGTGGTCCTCGTTCTCCGCGGCCGACGCTCGGTGCATCGACGTCCCCGGCTTCGGGAGGAAGTTCTGGACGATGACCTCCTGCACGTGACCGTAACGTCGGTGGGAAGCCGCGATCGCATCGAGGGCCGCTACACGATCCGCGAAGGTCTCGCCGATGCCCACGAGGATCCCGGTGGTGAAGGGGACAGCGCTCTGGCCCGCCGCATCCAAGGTCGCCAGCCGCCTTTCCGGCGTCTTGTCGGGGCAGCGGTGGTGAGGCCCGCCGGGTTCGTGGAGCTCGGGGGAGAGGGACTCAAGCATCATCCCCTGGCTCGGGGCCACCTCACGCAGCCTTCGGAGCTCCGCAGGCGCGATCGCTCCGGCATTAGCGTGGGGCAGAAGGCCCGTCGCCGAAAGAACCAGGCCGGCCATCGCAACGAGGTAGTCGACGGTGGTCGCGTATCCGTTCGCGTCCAGCCAGTCGCGGGCGGCGGGCCAGCGCTCCTCAGGTGCCTCACCAAGCGTGAAGAGCGCCTCGTGACAGCCGGCAGCGGCACCTTCGGATGCGATCGCGAGGACTTCGTCGGGCGTCAGATAGGCCGTACTCACACGAGCGGGAGTCGTCGCGAACGTGCAGTAGCCGCACCGGTCGCGACAGAGCCGGGTCAGGGGGATGAACACCTTCGGGGAGTACGTGACGCGGTTGCCCCACGCTGCGTCCCGGACGGCGCTCGCCTCGGCCATGAGTCGATCGAGTGGCATCTCCGCCAGGTGGGCCTGATCTGTCTGCGCCCGGGGTAGGAGCGTCTGGGCCATCGGGTCTCCAAGACTCGGAACCGATCCGGAGTGAGCAAGACTACGGATTCACTACAGAAAGTCAAGTTGGGTCCCGAACCCACCCACCGCCGGATGGGGCCCCGCCAATTCCTCGCGACTATAACGATTGTTATCCGGGCCTGGCGGGTCCCTCCCGGCGGTCCGGTTCCCGTCCCAAGGCATGCCCGCATCGGCGGGTGGGAGGCAAGATGGACTCGACCCGTGACGCCGACGTAGTCGTGATCGGAGCCGGCATAGGCGGCCTCATGGCTGCCGCGTGCCTCCAGAGCCTCGGCCGCCGGTGCATCGTCGTCGACAGGCACAGCATCGTCGGTGGGAACGTCTCGGTGTTCGAGCACAGCGGGTTCGAGTTCGACGTAGGGACCCACTACGTCGGGGATTGCGAGCCGGGTGGCCTCGTGCCCTCCATGTACGAGTCCCTCGGGCTCGGCGACGCGATCACCTGGCGACCCCTCGACCGGGACTGCTTCGACAGGTACTACTTCCCCGACGCCACGTACGACATCCCGACAGGTGTCGACAACTACAGGACGAGGCTCTGCGAGTGGTTCCCCGGCGAACGTGCGGGCATCGATGCCTTCTGCGACTTCGTTTCCGACGTCGACGAAGCGCTCGGCGACTCGCTCGCCGGCAAGATGAGCGAGAAGGCTGCGGTCCTCTTCTCGCACCGGGACACCACCATCGGTGAGCTCTTCGACACCTGGGACCTCTCGCCCCGTCTCCGCGCCGTGCTCGGAGCCCAGCATGCCCTGTACGGGGTGGGCCCGGCCCGGGCTGCAGCTCTGATCCACGCCCTCGTCGTGATGCACTACATGAAGGGCGCCTACTACCCCGAGGGCGGCGGCCAGCTGCTGTCAGACACGCTCGCCGACTGCATCAGGGACCGCGGCGGCGAGGTGTTCCTGCAGACGCCTGTGGAATCGGTGATCGTCGAAGGCGGGCAAGCTCGAGGCGTGACGCTCAGGCCTCCGACCCCGCTCCGGGAGCGCGGCGTACCGACGGAGATCCGCGCCCCGGTCGTCCTGTCGAACGCTGACCTGAAGCGCACCGTCCTGTCACTCGTCGGTCGCGAGCACTTCCCGGCGGACTTCGTCGGGCGGATCGAGGCACTCCGCATGGGTCCGCCGCTCGCGATCGCCTACGTCGTGATCGACCGCGACCTTGCCGCAGAGGGCCATCCGAACGCGAACGCGTTCATCGTCGCAGGAGACGATGCCGACGCCGAGTACGAGGCCATCGCGAGTGGCGAGATGCTCGACGACCCAACCGTCTTCATCTCCTTTGCCAGCCTCAAGGACCCGACGAACACGCGGCTCTGCCGTCCGGGACAGACCAACCTCGAGATCATGGCGCTCACCCCTGGAGACCACGCTTACTGGGGACTCGAGCGCGGGCCGGTCGCCGGAGAGCGCTACCGGACGAACGACGTCTACCGGCGGCGCAAACAAGAGATCGTGGACATGCTCGTCGACAGGGCCGAGACCGTCATCCCGGGGCTGCGAGACTCTCTCGTCCACTTGGAGGGTGCGACCGCGATCACTCACGAGCGCTTCGTAAGGTCTTCGGGCGGCACCTCGTACGGGTTCGAGGTCACGCCCGATCAGCTCCTCGACCGGAGACCTGCCCCCGTTTCCCCGCTTCCCGGTCTCTACTTCACGGGGCAGGGGATCACGACCGGACACGGGATCGCGTCCTGCATGGCCGGCGGAGTCATGTCTGCGGGAGCGATCACCGGCATGCCCCTCCTCCAGATGATGCGAAACGGTGAGAGCCTCGCAGGCACTTCTGCAGGCTCGGCTGTGGGCGGCTGACCCGTGTCCGGCAGATCAGGCGCCGACGTGGACGTGGCGGTGGTCGGAGCCGGCCTCGCCGGCCTCGCCGCTGCAGGGAAACTCAGGGACGCCGGACGTTCACCGGTTCTCTTCGAGGCAACCGACCGCG
>QWHP01000284.1 GCA_021404985.1 Actinobacteria bacterium ATB1 | reverse complement strand
GTCGAGCTCGAGCCCGTCGACTACCTCCCCGAGGAGGCCGGAGATCCCGCATGGCTCGCAGGAAGGACGACGGTCGTGCGCAGTGCGGAGATGTTGCCGATCGAATGCATCGTCCGGGGCTTCCTCTACGGGTCGGCCTGGCGCGAGTACCAGGCAACCGGAACCGCCACCGGACTTGATCTGCCGGCGGGCATGAAGCTGGCCGACCGGCTTCCCACCGCGATGTTCACGCCCTCGACGAAGGCGATCGAGGGGCACGACCAGAACATCGACGTCGAAGCGGCCCGCACCCTCGTCGGCGGCATCATCGACGAAGTCGCCGACGTCTCCATTCGCCTCTACGAGGCCGCATCGGCACATGCGAGGGAGAAGGGGATCCTGATCGCCGACACCAAGTTCGAGTTCGGGATCGTCGACGGCAGGCTCACCCTTTGTGACGAGGCCTTCACCCCCGACTCCTCGAGGTTCTGGTACACGGCAGACTGGGAGCCGGGGAGCGATCCCCCCGCCCTCGACAAGCAGTTCCTGAGGCGCTACCTCGACACTCTCGACTGGGACAAGACCCCGCCGGCGCCCACCCTTCCGGACGAGGTCGTGCAAGCCACCCGCGCCCGCTACGTGGAGGCCTACGAGGAGCTGACCGGCAAGAGCTTCCCATGGACCTGACGGGCGCCCTTCGTCTGCCTGCGCCCGTTCTCGGGTCTGGTACCGGCTTCCGTCCCGTCACTGGACCGCATCTGTAGGATCCGAACCGAAGTCGCCGCGGGCGTCGTCGCCGCGAAAGGGAGACCCGAGCCGTGTCAGACACTCCGACGAGGCACGTGACCGTGACAATCAGACCCAAGGTGGGGCTGCGAGACCCCGAGGGAAACGCGATCGAACATGCCCTTGCCGCACTCGGCTGGCAGGGTGTCACCAACGTCCATGTGGGTCGGACCGTGTCGTTCGAGTTGCCGGCCGGGGACGATGACACGGCGCGATCCGAGGCAGCCGAGATGTGCAGTCGGATCCTCGCGAATCCGGTGATCGAGGACTTCCAGATCGAGGTCGGGGGCAGAGGCGTGTGAGCGGATTGGTCGCGATCCCGATCATCCCGGGTGTCAACTGCGAGCACGACGTGGCACACGCCATCAGTCTCGTCGGAGGCGAGAGTGCCTTCGTCCATCACATGGAGGCCACCCTGCCTTCCGGGACCCAGGCCGTGTACATACCGGGTGGGTTCTCCTATGGCGACTACCTCCGTGCGGGGGCGATCGCCCGGTTCGCGCCCATCGTCGCAGCGATCGGTCGTGCGGCCGCTGACGGCATGCCGGTGCTCGGAGTCTGCAACGGCTTCCAGATCCTCTGCGAAGCCGGACTCCTCCCCGGTGCGCTCGCCAGGAACGTCGGCCTGCGCTTCCTCTGTCAGGACGTCCATCTTCGAGTCGAAACTGCCGGCACGCCGGTCACCCACCGGCTCAAGGCCGGGAACGTGCTGCGCATCCCGATCAACCACGGCGAGGGCTGCTACACCGCCCCGACCGAGACCATCGACCGGCTCGAGGCCGGTAACCAGGTGTTGCTGCGCTACTGCCGTCCGGACGGCACGGTCGACCCGGACGATCGCGAGTCGAATCCGAACGGGTCCCTGCGTTCCATTGCCGGAGTGACGAACGAGGCGGGGAACGTCGCCGGGATGATGCCACACCCCGAACGGGCCAGCGAGAGCATCCTCGGATCCGTCGACGGACTGCCGATCGTGGAATCCCTCGTGAAGGTCTCCACCACCGCGGGTGTGGCTTGAGCGAGCAGCACCTCCACAGACAGCTCGGACTCACGGACGCCGAGCTGGCGATGTACTCGGTCATGTGGAGCGAGCATTGCTCCTACAAGTCCTCGAGGGTCCACTTGGGCAGACTCCCGTCCGACGGGCCGCAGGTCGTGCTCGGCCCGGGAGAGAACGCCGGGGTCGTCGACATAGGCGACGGACTCGGTGTCGTCGTCAGGATCGAGTCCCACAACCATCCGTCCTACGTCGAGCCCTACCAGGGGGCCGCCACCGGAGTCGGCGGGATCCTGCGCGACATCCTGACCATGGGCGCCCGGCCCACTGCGTGCTTCGACTCCCTACGGTTCGGTCTTCCCGTCGAAGCGCCGGCGACAGCGGTGGCGCCGTCCGGGGACTCGGGAGCCGCTGACGACGAGACCCTCAGGCAACGCTGGCTGGCGAACGGCGTCGTCTCGGGGATCTCCGGGTACGGGAATGCCGTCGGGGTGCCGACCGTCGGAGGCGAGATCCTCTTCGACCCCACCTATGCCGGAAACCCGCTGGTGAACGTGATGGCCTTGGGTGTCATGGAGCTCGAGCACCTGCAGCGCGCCCAGGCGACCGGCGAGGGCAACATCGTTCTGCTCATCGGGGCGTCCACGGGGCGAGACGGCATCGGAGGGGTTTCGGTCCTCGCCTCGTCCGGGTTCGAGGCAGGCGACGAGGAGAAGCGGCCCAGCGTCCAGGTCGGCGATCCCTTCGAGGAGAAGAAGCTCATAGAGGCCTGCCTCGAACTGTTCAGATCCGGGCTCTCCGTGGGTGCCCAGGATCTGGGGGGAGCCGGCCTCACCTGTGCGACCTCCGAGACCGCAGCGGGCGGGTCGGGCGGGATGGACGTCGACCTCGACGCGGTGGTTCTCAGGGAGCAGGGGATGCCCGCCTTCGAGATTCTCACGTCCGAGTCCCAGGAGCGCATGCTCGTCGTCGTCGAACCCGGCGACCTCGACGCCGCCTTGGACGTCTGCGCCAGATGGGAGGCCCCGGCTTGCGTCGTGGGGCGCGTCACGGATTCGGGGAGGCTCCGGGTGCGCCAAGGCGGCGATGTGGTCTGTGACGTCCCGCCCGCGAGCCTCGCCGAGGGCATCCGCTACGACCGCCCTCTCGCCCGGCCCGCCCGGATCGACGCTCTCACCGCCCGTGATCCCTCGGCGGAGCTGCCCGTCGTGACGGAGGCGACGCTGCGGGAGGAGACGTCGCTCCTGATGACCTCACCGAATCTTGCGAGTGCGGAGTGGGCGTACAGGCAGTACGACCACCAGCTCTTCCTCAACACAGTGGTCCGCCCGGGTGAGGGTGACGCTGCTGTGCTCAGAGTCATGGGTACGGACAAGGCTCTGGCGGTCGCACTGGACGGTGTGGGTCGTTACGGTCGACTCGATCCTCGCCGCGGCGCCGCCCTGGCCGTGGCCGAGGCGAGCCGCAACGTCTCTGCCGTGGGTGCGGTGCCGATCGCGGCGGTGGACTGCATGAACTTCGGGAACCCGGAGAAGCCCGAGGTCATGTGGGAGTTCTCCGAGGCCGTGGACGGCCTGACCGAGGCATGCGAGGCGTTGGGCGTCCCGATCGTGGGTGGGAACGTGAGCTTCTACAACGAGACATCCGGGCGCGACATAGACCCGACACCGATCGTTGGGGTGGTGGGGCTCGTCGATCCCCTTCCCGGGGTGCCTTCGGGGGTCGGCTTCGAGGTTCTCGGGGACCTGGTGTTAGTTGCAGGTGCCACAGGTGTCGACCTGGGCGGCAGCGAGTGGGCCTGGTGGAACTACGGCGTCGTGTGTGGATCCCCGCCCGCGGTCGACTGGCCGGCCGAGCGTGCACACAACGCATTCCTCGCCGATGTCCAACGCGCGGGCCTCGCGCGATCGGTCCACGACGTGTCGTTGGGCGGTGTGGCGGTGTGCTTGTGCGAGTGTGCCCTCGCCGGCGGCGTCGGTGCCGTTGTCGACACGACCGCCTGGGCTCCTGCCATCTCCCTGTCTGCAGCCCTCTTCTCAGAGACGTCAGGTCGGTCCGTGCTCAGTGTGCCGCCGGGTGCGGCCGAGGCCATCGAGCACCTTGCACAGACTCACGGGGTCCCCATCTTCCGGGTCGGAGAGGTGGGCGGCGACAGCATATTCGGGATCCCTCTGGCAGACCTGGAGTCGGCCGTCACGCCTCGGTGGTGAGAGGGGGGACGTTCGTCTCGGATGGCCCCAGCCTTCGCCAGCGAGCCCTGCCGTAGGACAGGGCAAGGCTCGACATGGGTCCCGCCACGGCCCAGAACCAGTTGCCGCGACGGAAGTTCGACAGGCCACCCCGCAGGGACGCCTCGCGAAGGTCGTCCACGATCTTGCGACTTAGGGGATCCCCGTACAACCGCGCCTGTCGTTCCATGACGGCCCCCTGGCTGACCATGTAACGCCAGCGACGGCGGAGCCCGCCGAGGCCTCCCGGCAGGTCGTCGATCACGATCGCGTCGGTCCTCCCCGTCACCCAGCCCCCCGTCTTCTCAG
>QWHP01000283.1 GCA_021404985.1 Actinobacteria bacterium ATB1 | reverse complement strand
GAAAGCGCAATTCCGAGCCATGGTGGCGTGGTGTTCGTCGGCGAAGATGCACCAGCGGGGGTTCTTGTTCCCCAGGATTCCGACCCGGAACGGGCCGACGTACCCGAGGACGCGCCTCAGGGTCCCCTTCTGCAAACGCGCACCCTTGGCGTCGGCGCCGCGACTCAGCGAATGCATTATCTGCCAAGGGGAGGGCTGCATTCAGACACCGATCCTGCACGTCTGGTGGGGGCGTGGTGTCAGATTACCGAGGCACACCGCGCATTGACCGCGTGGTTTGCCGGCGCGCGCCCAGGCTCGGAGTAGGGGGAATCGACCGGATGGGCGTGTGTCAGGCGTCGGCGCGCTCTTCGCGGCGCTTGCCGATCGCCCTCACGGCGAGACCCGTGCCGAGCACGGCCCCGCCCACGACAAGAATCCCGGCGACGTCGGCACCCGTGAAGGGGAGCTCGGAGCCGGTCCCGGCGGCCTGCGCAGTCGACCCTGGATCGCCCGGGTCGCCCGGGTCGCCCGGGTCGCCCGGGTCCTCCGGAGTACCGCCCGTGGTCACTGGGATGTAGTTGTCGCCCTCGTCGACCTGCGCCTGCGCAATCCCACCACCGAGGACCGCACCACCGGCAAGACCGGCGGACAGGAGAAGTGCGGCGATCTTCTTTGAGCCTCGCATCGAGACAAGCTCCCTCGCTTGTTGACCAGCCTTGTGACTGTGTATGGCCGGCACACCGACCAGCTCTCACAGTCTATGGAGTCTGCAGGTGCTTTGCCAGCGACATGCAGGATTCACCACTCCAACGTCCTTGCTTCGACGTCCTTCCAGGTCTTTCCTGCATGGGTCCAGAGGATCGGGGGGAACCTCCCCGAGGAGACAATCGTCATCGAGCCGTGCTCGGGCAGGCTGAAGTCGAGCGTCACCGTCCGTTCCTCCCCGGGAGGAATGGCCAGGTAGCCGCCATAGACGCGGGACTCGCCGTCGGCCCCTGCGAAGGCGAGAGGAGCGTCCCCCGAAAGCGCCACCTGGCTCATGAGCTCAGGGACGCCCCACGCCACCACGCCCCGATACTCGCCGTAGCCTGCGTTCGTGTCAGGATGGGGACCGGCGACGTAGCGCACCTCGCCGTCCGACACGCGGTTCGTGAAGGTCACCTCGACCTTCCCGGACCTCCTCGGCCCCTCGGCCCCCGACCTGACGGGTCCGATCCCTATCACGCCCCGGGCCTCGATGAAGAAGTCGAGCTTGGTTCCCCCGACGTTCATGAGGGCGAAGGTCAGATCCTCGCGCCCGATCGAGCCGCTCAGTCCGGCGGCCTCCCACGCCGCCTGCATCTCCGGATCCTTCGAGTAGATCATCAGGTGCCGGCCGGCGAATCCGCTCCTGAAGGACCGGACCATCCTCTGCACCTTCCACCCCGGTTGATCGAGCTCGGTCAGGACTGCGGCCGCTGCGAGACCGAGTGCCTCCTGGCGCTCGGCGGCTGTGGGGTCCTCGAACGCCGAGTACTGGTCGTGTAGCAGGAAGCGGCGTATCTCTTTCGGACCGAGGCTCCGACCGGCGACGTCGACGGGGCCGAGCGTCCCGAGGAACGCGGACAGGGCGACCACGTCGACGGCCATGACATTGTCGACGGGACCTCGCCCGGAGGCCTCCCACATGGATGCGATCTGGCGGGCTGTGGCGTCGAACCTCGGGGTCGTTCCGGCTGATCGGAGCTCGACGTCCGACCGCATCCATCCCCACGTTGCCGACACGTCGGGATCCAAGTTCACCGCGCCCTCCGGGACCTTCACGTCAGACGCGCGCGAGAACTCGCCGAGGGAGACCGACCCGCCCTGGGTCGTCAGGATGCCGAGAGAGAGGAACATCCCGGAGCCGTTGCGCATCTCCGAGTTGTTCGCCGCTAGCACAAGAGTCGACTGGGGACCCTCGAGAAGCTTCGCTCCGGCGAGGGCGACGTCGGCTGTGGCACCGAGGTTCTCTTGGAGCTCCATCCAACGTTCGACGAACTCGTCGTAGCGCGTCGACATCGCCGACACGAGATGCTTCCCGTCGCCCGGGTCGATCCTGGCAAGTTGCGACTGCGCGTCCCTGGCGAGGGTGGACACCTCCACGAGCGCGGTGGGCCGGCGTGCAGGGTCGGACCAGTCGTCCTGGGCGAGGGCGATGGCCCCTTCACCGGTGCGAGCAAGGATCCCCGACGTCTCTGCACCCGCCACAGTCAGGTCCCGCAGCCCTCGGATCTGGCGTCCCACGAACGGGAAGACACGGGCAGGTGCCATCCACCAGGCACCGAGGCTGTCCCCGGCGTCGTGGAAGGCGTGCTCGGCCTCCCGCAGGGGTGCAAGTACAGATGCGTCGCCGGACGCGAGGTTCTCCAGGTCCAGATTCCGCTCGGCACGGCGGAGGTCCGCCACACCTGAGCGGGCCGAACCCACCGCACCCAGGACGTTCCAGGCGACGATCGCCCCGTACACGGCGAGGACGATCACGGTCACTGTGACCACCCGCCGGAACGAGCGGGCCCGCCCGCCCTCCGACTCGTCGGCCTCAGCGGCATCCGAGTCTGGATCGTGCTCTGCGACCGATGTGGTGCCCTCTGTCACGCCTGCAGAATATCGTCACTGGAGCAGGGTGCCGCCCAAGAGGCCCTCACCCGACAAGCACACCGGGATTCAGGATCCCACGAGGGTCGAGCTCGGCTTTCGCCCCTTGGAGTGCGGCCCTGAAAGCACCGGGCACCTGGAGGTCGTACCAGGGTCGGTGGTCGCGGCCGACGGCGTGGTGGTGGGTGATGGTTCCACCGGCCGCGATCAAGGTGTCGGAGACCGCTGCCTTGATCTCGTCCCACGCCCCCAACCGGGCCCCGTGGGTCGACGCCCCCACGACCGTGTAATAGGGAGCACAGCCGTCCGGGTACGCATGCGTGAACCGGCACGACCACCAGCCCGAGCCGCAGACTTCCCCGAGGACGGCCTCGAGCTGCGTGGCGACCTGTGCATGGAACTCCGGGAAGCGATTCCAGGTCACCGCGGTCTCGAAGGTCTCGGTGACGAGGCCGAGCCGGACGAGGACGTCCCTCAGGTACGGCATCCGAAGGAACGCGTCACGCCACGCCTCGGCGGACGTCACCGCCTTCGCCCCCACTGCATCGGCAGGCCCCGGCGCCACGACCTTGCTCTCGCCGGGCTCACCACCTGCCTCCCTGGCGATCTCGATGGCCTGGTCGAGGAGGAGGTCCACGGGAAGGCTGCCGGACTCGAAGGCGAGGAGCAGAACTGCGGCGTCCCCACCCGCCGCGCCGGACGTCATCGCCTCGGTGGGGTCGAGAAGCCTGCAGTTGGCCGGCCTAAGTCCCGACTGGACGATCCGGCGAACGGCCTCGCTTCCGGAGAGGAAGTCCTCGAAACGCACGACACAGGACGCCCTGAACCCGGGCCGGTCCTGAAGGCGCATCCAGGCGGAGGTGATCACCCCGAGGATCCCCTCCGACCCCGCCACGAGGCGATCGGGGCTCGGCCCCGCGCCCGACCCTGGGAGTCTCCGGGTCTCGACGAGACCTGCGGGCGTGACCATGCGAACGGACTCGACGAAATCCTCGATGTGTGTGGGGCCCGTCGCAAAGTGACCGCCCGAGCGCGTCGCGATCCAACCCCCCAATGTCGAGAACTCGAAAGACTGCGGATAGTGCCGCAACGTGAGACCTCGGTCCCGGATCTGGGCCTCGAGGGCGGGCCCCAGGACCCCGGCCTCGAAGCACGCGGCTCTGGACGTCGTGTCGAGATCCAGGAGACTCCCCATCCTGGTGAGGTCGAGGGACACGTGCCCCGGCCAGTCATCCCTGTCCCTCAGCTCGATCCCTCCGACGACGCTGCTGCCTCCCCCGTAGGGCACGGCCGCGTAGCCGGCATCGACACACCAGTCCAGGACAGCGGCGACCTCGGACTCGTCCCGGGGCCACGCCACGACGTCCGGAGCGACCGCGAAATCTCCCTGCAGCGCCCTGACGACGTCACGGTAGGCCTTCCCGTACGTATGTGATGCCCTGTCGTATGGGGACGCGGAGCAGATCTCTGCGAGGGCGTCCGGGGGTTCGAGCCTGGATTCGGGGAGGCTGACCGAGCCGAGATCGGGGATCGGCTCGGGGTCGGGGAGCTCGCATCCGAGGCGTGCCCCGACACCGCCTGCTATGGCGGGAATGTCGGCCTCGGCCGGACCGTGCCCTTCCAGCCCCCAACCCCAGAACTTGCGTTGAGACATGCCAGGAGTCTGGGCCACGTTGTCCCCGGTCGGGCCGTCCCGGAGCTCGCGGTAGATCTCCTCGCGGTGTACGTCGACGGAACGGGGCGCCTCGATCCCGAGGCGCACCTGGTCGCCGCGCACCTCAAGAACGGTGAGAACGATGTCTCCACCGATCATGATGCTCTCGTTCGCTTTGCGGGACAGGACAAGCACGCCGGAAATCGTAGAGGCTCTCAGAGGGGTCCAGAACCATGCCGAGACGGTTCCGCAGTGCGTGCGGTCCCGGGAGCACAGCTGACCCCCACAGCTCCCGGAACCACAGCAGCACTGCGCGTCCGTGCGACGGCTGCTGCCGCTCCGGCGGCGCAGCGTCCCATCCTTCCTGAGGTATCGGCTCTCCATGCGCGTTTTCCTCAGACGATTTCGAGGGGAGCGCCGGGCTGCAGTGCGGCTCCGCAAGTGCCGATTCACCAGACATGTTCGATCACGAGCAGGACTGGAACCTCGGCACAGACGACGAACCACCGCCAGCGAAGTACCTCGCCTTCGTCGTCGGGGCGGACGAGTACGGCGTTCCGATTCCGGAGATCCGCGAGGTGGTCAGACTCCAGCCACTGACACCGGTGCCTGACACCCCTCCATACGTCAAGGGCGTGGTGAACCTTCGAGGTCTTGTCATCCCCGTCGTCGACCTGAGGGAGAAGCTCGGTGCCTTCGTGACCGAGGACACGGAAGAGACCTGCATCGTGATCATGATCAGCGACGCGGTGTGCGTTGGGGCCATCGTAGACAGAGTCCTCGACGTCATCGAGGTCCCGGAGGAATCGGTGAGCATGCAGCCGCCGATCGGCGGTACGCCGCCGCCCGCTTGGGTGCAGGGGATCCAGGCGAGAGGGGACGGGGTCCGCTTCCTCGTCGATGTCGACGGGCTCATCTCGGGGACTGGGCTCGTCTACCGCTGAGAGGTCGGCCCTCGGACAAGGGTTGCGAGGACGGCAGCCAGGGCGTCTGGATCGTGGGTCGCGGTGTGCTCCCTCGCGAGGGATGCGCTCAGGATCTCGAGGCCGAGGAGCCTCTGGCCCTGCGGCACGGCCAGAGGTTCACCTCGATCGACCTCGCCGTCGTTGACGACGACTGCGTCGAACACGTCCGTGCCCACGTGGTCGAGCAGGACCTGAACGTGGTCCTCGATGGTCATGCCCTGGGTCTCTCCCGGCTGGACGGTGAGATTGGCTATGAGAACGACGGGGACGGACGTCTCGGCGAGCCGATCGCGGATCTCGGGGACACAGAGGACAGGCAGCAGGGACGTGAAGAGGCTGCCAGGTCCCACGGCGACGAGGTCCGCCTCCTCGATGGTGGTGAGTGCCTCGGCATTCGCCTTCGGGTCGGGGGGCTCGAGACGGATCCGGCGGATCCCCGGAGTGCCGGTGAGGACGGATTGCCCCTCGACCTCGACTCCACCGACGTCGGCGACGAGGCGGACGTGACCGTCCACCGCCGGGCGCCCCCTCCCCTTGACCCCGAGCATGTGGCCGGCGACCGACAAGGCCTCCGCGAGGCTCCCGGTCATGTCGGCCAGGGCGGCAAGGATGAGGTTCCCGAGAGCGTGGCCCGTGAGCTCTCCCGCGGCGAACCGGTAGGCGAAGACCTCTGCCAGCTCGCTCTCCTCCGAGAGGGCGAGGAGGCAGCGGCGGGCATCCCCCGGTGGGGAGACACCGAGCTCTCGCACGAGTCGCCCCGATGACCCGCCGTCGTCTGCCACCGAGACTACGGCGCTCACGTGGTCCATCACCTTGGTGAGGGACCGGAGGGCGGCCGCGAGACCGTGCCCACCCCCGAGGGCGACGGCTCTGCCTTCGGTCATGTCAGATCCCTGTGTGTCACGTTCACCATGTAGCCGAGCATGTCGACCTGCCCGGCAAGCTCGTCGGCGAGAACGACGCTCCGGTGACGACCTCCGGTGCAGCCGATCGCCACGGACAGGTAGGACTTTCCCTCCGCCACGTAGTGGGGTAGGAGGAACTCGATGAGGGCGAAGAGGTGCTCGAGGAACTCCCCGGTCTCGGGACGCCCCAGAACGTAGTCGCGCACTTCGGGGGACGTGCCCGGCAAGGGGCGTAGGTCCTCGACCCAATGGGGGTTGGGGAGGAAGCGCACGTCGAAGAGCAGGTCGGCGTCCCGCGGTGTCCCGTTCTTGAAGCCGAAGCTGAGCAAGGAGACCCGCAACGGGTGGGTGTCTGCCGAGTCCGAGAAGTAGTCCTTCACGCGTGCTCTGAACTCATGGACATTCGTGTAGGACGAGTCGAGGATGAGGTCTGCACGTTCTCGCAACCCAGCGAGGAGCTCGCGCTCGCGGTGGATGCCATCGAGGATCCGGCTCGTCCGCGCCGCGGGGTGCGGGCGACGACTCTCCTCGAAACGCCGCAACAGCACGTCGTCGCTGGCCTCGAGGAACAGGAGACGCACCGCCACCCCTCGCTCGGCGAGCTTGTGGAGCACGTCGTCGAGCTCTGAGAAGAAAGCGCCTTCCCGAACGTCGCATCCGAACGCAAGCCGTTGCGTGTGGCCGGTCTCGGCCTCTCCCGCAAG
>QWHP01000282.1 GCA_021404985.1 Actinobacteria bacterium ATB1 | reverse complement strand
ACGTGGTCGTCCTCTGGCAGTGTGCCAATGGGCTCTGTGGGGTCGGGTCCTGGACGGGAGAGGAGCGTCGTAACTCGGCGCCGCGGCTTGGGATAACGGATCGGCCGGCACGGTGGGCGACGGAGCAGACCGGACGGCTCGGCCGGTCCGTGTCTGATGTGGCCGGGGAGCTGGGTTGTGCCTGGCATACGGTGAACGTCGCTGGGATCGCGTATGGCACGGCACTGGTGGAGGACCCTGACCGCATCGGTCCTGTGACGGCGCTGGGTCCGGACGAGACGCTGTTCTGCCGGCCTTGTCGTTGGCGTACGCAGCAGTGGTGCACATCGATCGGGCCGTTGACGTGGGTCGCGGGCAGTTACGTGGGTCGCGGGCAGTTACGTGGGTCGATTTTGTCATCGTGGAGGTGTCTGGATCCGCCCAGGTGCGTTGTGTGTGGGGGCGTCGACGTGGGTCAGCGGCGCTGCGCGGCGCTCCAGACGGCCGCGCCGAGGCGTGCCATGCGCATGTCCCCCACGGCGGAGCCTCCCATCCGGTTGCAGACGAAGGCGCAGGAGACCTCGTGGTCCGGATCAGCCCAGGCGCCTGAGCCCCCGAATCCGAAGTGCCCGAAGCCCCGAGGCGGTATGCCCTCGGCCGTGAACGCCATGTGCCAGCCGAGGCGCCACTGCATGGGCATCACCAGGACGAGGTCTGGACGTGTGTTCTGGACCTGGGTTGCGCGTTCGAGCGTCTCCCCGGACAGCAGTCGGACACCGTCGATCTCACCCCCGCGCGCCAACGCCCCGTACAACTTGGCGAGGGACCTCGCGGTGAAGCACCCGTTCGCTGCGGGGACCTGCGCCTTGACCGTCTCGGGATGGGCGATCCACTCGTTCATTCCTGGAGGGAAGATCGCGTCGGCGATCCGCTCGGGGTCGATCTCCAGTCCCATCGCCTCCGCGAGTTTCGCAACGGGACCCCGGGCGGCGGCCAGCCCCGCGAGATCACCTTTCTCGGCTGCGTCCTGAAGGGCGGCCACGTCCTTGCCGGGGATGAGGGTCGCAAGGCGTCGAACCTGGTCCTCGGGGAGTCCGATGAAAAGCCCGTCGAGCTCCAGGGGCATTGCGATCTCTGACTGGACGAACTCGCCGATGGACTTGCCGGACGTGCGCCGCACGAGCTCTCCCGCCAGCCATCCGTACGTGAAACCGTGGTAGGCGTTCGCGGTGCCGGGCTCGACGGCCGGGGCTGCCTCCTCGAGAACCCGGATCATGAGCTCCCAGTCGTTCAGCTCGAGAGCGTGGTCGATCAGGCGCCGCACAGGGTAGAGGCCGGCCTCGTGGCACATGACTTGCCGCACGGTGATCTCGGCCTTGCCGTTCTGGGCGAACTCGGGCCAGTGGTCTGACACCCGATCGTCGTAGTCGAGGAGTTCCCGGTCCACGCACATGTGGACGGCCGTCGCGGTCACACCCTTGGTGGTGCTGAAGCACATCGCAAGGGTGTCCGCTTCCCACGGAGTCCCTTCCGGGTCCTTCGCCCCCGCCCAGACGTCCAGCACTTTCTCGCCGCGATGCCAGGCGGCGACGGCACCCCCTCCCGCACCGTCCTCGTGGACGAACTCTTCGAGGAGTCCGCCGGCGCTCTCGAAGTCGGAATGGATCTCTCCCTGCAAGGCCCCTCTCCTGTTCGCACGTGTCCCCGGCTGAGGAGAAGACGGTACCGGAATCGATGGCAGGCAGCCGCACCGTGAGTCGGGCGCCCCGGTCCTCTTCCACGGCGGTCCTCGACACGACGGCGGGACTGACGCTCCGGGCCTCGATCGTGACGGCCTGTCTATCCGCGCGACACGGAACTCCTCCACCGTGTCCGACACGAGGTCTGCGACGTCCCCGGGCTCGCATGCCGTCCGGCGCCAGTGCTCGTTCGGGAACCGCAGGTACGGGGTGAGCGCCTGGCGGTCGGTCTGTAGGCACTTCACGGCGGTGGGGAACTCGCGGTCGTAGCGGCGGGCGAAGGCGTCGATGTTGGCTTGTGCGGCGCGCACGGCGGCATCGCCCGCTTCGGTGTCGTCGCCGAGGTCGAAGATCGCCCAGAACGCAGCGTTGATCTCGTCGCGCCGCTCTCGGCAGGCACCTTGGCGAGAACGTTGCGGGCCCGGTGGATGAGACACCGCTGGCGCAATGCGGTGGACATCTTCGCCTCGACGGCGCCGATCAGGCCTGGGGCACCGTCGGAGATCACCAGCAGCGGCGGTCGCAGGCCTCGGGTGCGGAGACCGTCGAGGAAGTCGGCCCAAGCGTCATGTGACTCGTCCCCGCCGGGCTCCACGGCCAACAGCACCGGCTGGCCCGCGAGCCGTCGTATATCTTGAAGTGGCTGCCGTCGAGGAACAGGTAGTCCAACTCGACATCCGCCAGATCCCGCGCCCGGAAGGCGTCCGAACTGCGCGGTCCGAGGACCAGACGCGCGCCTACCCCTCCGTACCAGCCGAGCCTGAAGATCTCCACGGTGTAGGGCTTCCCGGCGTCGGGCCCGGTCCTATTCACATGCACCATCACCGCATTCCCCTGCTCCACGCTGGGGCGGGGGATGTGGCCGGCGATCTCCTGACCCATCGCCCGGTCCGGGGTGGCAATTCTCCATCCGGGAGTGTCGGGAAGGGAGTTCTCGGCAACGATCTCGTTCACCCCGGCGGGAACGGCCGGCACCTGGACGTCGGTTCCGGTGATCGAACCCCTTCGGATGAAGCCAGTACTGTCGTTGTGGACGCGAGGACAATCGACAGGGACAGCGAGAGCAACAATCGCATGGCATCTGCTCCGTAGCTGGGCTTGACTTGCAACTCGGGCGTGCCGCGATGTCGAGAATGTGCCCACCTCACCGGCTGGGGCAGCCGATACCCAATCATGGACCTCGGCTGGGATATTCACCGCTGGGTGGAGTAGAGGGTCAGGGGGAGGTCGGGCCGCCGAAGCAGGGCATTGGTCAGGGACCGAAGAGGTCCTTGAGTTCGAACTTCATGACTTTGCCGGTGTTGTTTCGCGGCAGGGCGTCGACGATCTCGAGTTGCTCAGGGATCTTCTGCACCATCAGGCCGTTGTCACGGCAGTGTGCCTGCATCTCCTCGAACGTGAGTGGGTCACACCCTTCGGCGGTCGCGACCACGGCGCAGGCCCGTTCGCCCGTGTCGGGGTCGGCAAGGCCGATCACGGCGACCTCCGCCACCTTGGGATGTGTGTAGAGAACATTCTCCACCTCGATCGCAGCGATGTTCTCGCCCTTGCGGATTATGACGTCCTTGATGCGTCCCGTGATGGATACGTAGCCGTCGGCGTCCTGCACGCCGAGGTCGCCGGTTCGGAACCAGCCATCGGTGTCGAATGCGTCCGCGTCGAGAGAGCTGTCGACGTAGCCGGGCATGATCTGAGGGCCCTTGGCACGGATCTCGCCCTCCATGCCGCTGCCCGGTTCCGCCACCGTGCCGTCCTCTCGGACGAGTCGCAACTGCACGCCCGTCGTGGGCTGTCCTTCGGTGTGGGCCTTCTTGTCGTCGGTGTCGTCGAGGCGGTTCATGGTGAGGATGGGGGCCTCGGTCAGCCCATAGCCCGAGATGATCCCGTCGTTGTCGGAGAGCTCCTTCATCTCGTAGTGGAGCGCGGGCGGGATCGGGGCTCCACCTGACGGGAAGATGCGCACGGATGCGAAGAGGTCCTCATCGGACCGGGCCTTGGCAACCGTGACGAAGACCTGGTGGATCGGGGTTGCCCCGGCGACGATCGTCACCTTCTCCTTCTTGACGAGGTCCGCGACCGCGTTCGGGTCCCGGAACGCCTCGACGAGCGCAAGGCGGGCACCGGTGAGGAGTGCCGAGCACATGATGTTGGCTCCACCGATGTGCGTGAACGGGAAGACGAGGATCTCGGTGTCCGCCGGCGTCATGCCGATGCATTCCGCGTTGACGCGTCCCCCGTGCATCACGGACACGTCGGTGTGGCGCGCTCCCTTTGGGTCCGACGTGGTCCCGGACGTATAGAAGTACCAGCGCACCGGGGCCTCTCCCGGAGTGGCGGGTGGGCCCGGTGGGGGAGGCAGCAGCGCGGGATCGCCCGCGGGCAGCTCACGATCGGCCACGACGATGTCGAGATCGAGTCCCGAGTCCTTCGCGATCGCCGTATGCATCGCGAGGTAGTCGAAGTCCCGCCAGACGGAAGGACAGATCACGAGCGAGGGTTCGAGCTGACGGACGATGAAGCCGCACTCTCGTTCCCGGTAGATGGGGACGAGGGGGTTCTGCAGGGCGCCGAGCCGGGCGAGCGCGGAAACCATGACGGCGGCCTCGATCCAGGTCGGGAGCTGCCAGCA
>QWHP01000281.1 GCA_021404985.1 Actinobacteria bacterium ATB1 | reverse complement strand
ACTGGTTGTTGACCGGCGCAACCGGCGCCGAGGCCAGGCGGTTGGAGGCAGCCTGGTATGACAATTCGTATGGACGCTTTCACCCGGTTGGGGCCTTCTGGGCCACCCAGTTCGGAGAGGTCGTCTCCGGCAAGGTTTCCAAGAACACGGACTTCGGATCCTTCGTCGAGATCACACCCGGTGTGGAGGGCCTCGTACACGTCTCCGAGTTGTCCGAGGGAAGGGTCGACAAGCCCGACGACGTTGTCAAGGTCGGGGACGACGTCCAGGTCCGGATCATCGACATCGACCTCGCACGTGGCCGTCTCGGCCTCTCTGTACGGGCCGTCGAGAATCCCGACCTCGTGGGCCGCCCCCAGCGGAGCGGAGGAGGAGGCGGCGGAGGACGGGGTGGCCGGAAGAAGGAGAAGCGCGGGAAGGGGACGCAGACCTTCGGGGACGATGCCGGCGCGGGGCTCAAGTCGCAGATCAGTGCCAAGTCCATGCGGGCGCTCGACGCCCTCAAGGCCCAGCTCGTCTCCGAAAGCGACGACTGAGCAACCTGATCGCGCGAAGCGGGTCTCAGCTGAGCAAGTGCCGGGTGACGAGTTCGTAGAAGCGGGCGGCGTTGGCAAGCGACACGACAGATACACGCTCGTCGTCGCCGTGGAAGAGGGAGAGCCACGCAGCCATCGACATGGTTTCGTCGTGGAGGGTGGCGCCGTATGCCGTCGTGCCGAGGGGCCGGAGGAACCTCGCGTCGGTGGCGAATGGAGCTGTCCAGGCGACGAGGTCCACCGGGCCCATCACCTCCCGCGACGCGGCAGCCACAGCGTCCCAGAGAGGGCCGTGTGCCGGCGAAACCGTTGCCTCCCAGACGTTCGTGTCCCGTAGCTCCACTCGGTCACCCAAGGACCCGAGCGCCGACTCGAGCTCCGATCGTACATCTCCCGAACTGACACCGGGTGGCATCCGGACGTCGAGTGTCGCCATGGCGTCTGCAGCGATGACGTTCGACTTGGTTCCGGCCCTGCACACGTTGGCACTGAACGTCGTATGGGAGATGGCATGCAGGACGGCGGTCTCCACGGGATGTTTCGTGCCGAGGACTTCCAGAGCTCGAAGGGCCGATGTGGAGTCGGAGAGCGCACGGCGCTCTTCGTCGTCGAACCCGAAGGCTGCGAGCAGGTCCGCCCAATCGGCGGGGAAGCGGGGCTTGGATGCATGGTTCTCGACGGCGACAAGCGCCTCGGCGAGGTCTGTAAGCGCGTTCGTAGCACCGAAGGGGATGCTGGCGTGCCCGGGGGTCCCGGACGTGTGCATCTCCAACCAGTAGGGACCCTTCTCGGCGACGGCGACACAGATCCGAGGCACCGGAGCTGTCGATGGGGTCTGGCTTCCGAGCCAGGGGACGTGGAACCCGCCTCCCTCCGTCAGGAGCCAGGTGGAGGTGACGGAGTCCGGTACGTGCTCGGCGAGCCATCCGACACCGAGGCCGCCTCCGGCCTCTTCGTCTGCGGGGGCAAGGAACAACAAGTCCCCCGAAGGCTCGAAGCCGTCTTCGGCAAGGCGGTGCAGGGCCACTGCCTGCGCTGCCGTTTGGTTGAGCATGTCGACGGCCCCCCTGCCCCAGACCACGCCGTCAACGAGGTCTGCAGCGAAGGGATCGTGTGTCCATCGCTCTTCCGAGACCGGGACCACGTCCGTGTGGCCCATGAGACAGAGCGAGGGCGCAGAGTCGGACTTGCCCCGCAGACGCGCGACAAGTGTTGTCCGTCCCGGTGCCGGCTCATGGCGCTCGATGTCGAGGCCGCAACCCGCGAGGTACTCCTCCAGCGTGTCAGCGTTGCGGATCTCCTGACCGCTCGCCGGCGTCCCGTCGTTCACGCACGCGTTGCGGATCAGGCGTTGCAGGAGTTCCACGAGTGCCGAATCGGACGTCCGCGGTGAGGTCGTGGTCGGGCCCGGGCCGACTCCATGGCTTGCCATCACGGCAGCCTAGGTGGCAGAGCGGAGACGGGAGACGGGTCGACACAGCGGATTTCGGGGAGATGGCAGGTACCCTGGTGTGCTCGGACCGCTCGGAACCGTCGGGTTCGCGACGCTGTCGTTCCTGTCGATGTCACGTATCTGATTCGGTGTTGTGGGGTGTGGTTCTCGGACAAGGTCCTGGAGGCGACAGATGCACTCCCCGCGATGCCGACGCTCCTGTCGCTGTCAAGCATCTTGTTTCGGTCTCTGTCGGCGGTGGTTGAGTGTCCAGATCCTGGATCTGATGGCCGCTGTCGCGCGATTCCGCGAAATCACGCGGGGGTGCCGGACGCCCGGTCCGGGTCGGTCTGTCAGTTGGGATTGAGTGTCGGGTGGGTGGGTGGTTGGACACCACGGGGATGGACCACGGCTGGGTGGCCAGGCAGGCTCGTGTCTGGTCACGGTGCCCACATGACGACTTGGGCGGCGCAAGGGTGGCAGGTCGGCATGAGGACGATCCCGGGGGACGTCAGCGGTATCGGGGCCGGCATTTCGCCATGGAGGGTCAGATGTCTCGGGGCGAGACCTGAAGAGCCTGCGGAGAACCAAGACGTTCAGTGACGGCCAGCATCGGGACCGCTTCGACGTTTCCGTCCCGGGCCTTTGGGCACAGATCCTTCGCCGGCGAGAGCCGCCGGGGCCGCCCGACAGCATGCGTCGGGTCCGACTTGCTCTGGTTCGTCTGCTGGCATAGCTGCTGGTGGGCAGGCCGGCCCACCCCGACACGGCATTTCCGCAGAATCACAGCTAGCCCGCCGCCGCCTCCGTACGAGGAAGTGCCCTCGACAGCGACCCGGCCGATCACAGCGAAACTGCTCATCCACCCTGCCGGGTTTCGCAGTCCGTCACGGCCGGTACCGACCTCGGCGACATCCAACGTCCAACCTCGGCAGCCAGCCGCAATCCCGTATCGCACAACCGTGGTGGACCGCTCACACTGATCGAACCCGGCCTGCCCTCTCGGACGCCGACATCCCTTCAGAATTGCTCTGGCCTGGCGATCCGGCCGCTTGGGCCGGCGAGATCTCCCGGTGTCGGTGGGCCTCCTGGACGCTGCGGTGGACGGAGTCAGTAGCGATAGTGGTCGGGCTTGTACGGGCCGTCCTTCGAGACACCGATGTAGTCGGCCTGTGCCGGGGTCAGCTCGGTCAAGTGCGCGCCGAGCTTGTCCAGATGGAGACGCGCGACCTTCTCGTCGAGGTGCTTGGGCAGGGTGAACACCCCACGCTCGTAGTCGTCGGAGTTATTGAACAGCTCGATCTGCGCGATCACCTGGTTCGTGAAGCTGTTCGACATAACGAAGCTGGGGTGTCCGGTTGCGCACCCTAGGTTCAAAAGGCGTCCCTCGGCCAGGACGATGACGCTGTGGCCGTCCGGGAAGGACCACTCGTGCACCTGTGGTTTCACTTCGGTCTTGACGATCCCGGGCCATGCTGCGAGGCCGGCCATGTCGATCTCGAGGTCGAAGTGGCCTATGTTCCCGACGATCGCGTTGTTCTTCATGCGACTCATGTGTTCGGCTGTGATGATGTCACGGTTCCCGGTGGCCGTCACGAAGATGTCGGCGGACTCGACCACGTCTTCTAGTCGGACGACTTCGTATCCCTCCATGAGGGCCTGCAGGGCGCAGATCGGATCTATCTCTGTAACCACGACCCGTGCGCCCTGGCCGCGCAGTGCCTGGGCGCATCCCTTGCCGACGTCCCCATAGCCACAGACAGCGGCGATCTTTCCCGCGATCATGACGTCCGTTGCCCGGTTGATCCCGTCGACCAGGGAGTGCCGGCATCCGTAAAGGTTGTCGAACTTCGATTTCGTGACAGAGTCGTTGACGTTGATCGCAGGGAAGAGGAGCGTCCCGTCGGCGGCCATCTGGTAGAGCCTGTGGACTCCGGTCGTGGTCTCCTCAGTCACACCGCGAATACCCGCGCCGATCCCGGTCCAGAGTCCCGGGTCCTCGGCGAAGTTGCGCCGGAGGAGGCGGAGTACTTCGGCGAACTCCTCGTGGTCGGCGGAAGACGGGTCGGGTACGACACCGGTCTTCTCGTACTCGGTTCCCTTGTGCACGAGAAGCGTGGCGTCGCCCCCGTCGTCGAGGATCATGTTCGGCCCGTTGCCGTCGGGCCAGCGCAGTGCCCGCTCCGTACACCACCAGTACTCCTCGAGAGTTTCGCCCTTCCATGCGAAGACAGGGATGCCTCTCGGGTCCTCAGGCGTTCCGGCGGGCCCGACTGCGACGGCGGCTGCAGCATGGTCCTGCGTCGAGTAGATGTTGCACGAGGCGCGGTCTGGATCGTCATGTGAAGGGAGCCCGTGATGCGGGCACCTGAGAGGGGCTTGCGAGCGGCGAACTCCTCGCGTGTCGCCATGAGTCCCGGCATCTCGACCTCGGCAAGCTGGATCTCCTTGCGCCCGAACTCGGCAAGACCGAGATCAGCAACTCTGAAGTCGTGCGTGTCTGTCATGTTCCTTCCTTTCTGCCAGACGCAATGGGGGCCCTTCCGGGTCCCGGGACTCTCTGACCCTCCGCGATGAAGCTTGCAGGCATGGACCTGTCCGGTGAGGCGAGAACGTTCCACCCAACTAGCGTGACTCCGGCGGCATCGAGCCAGTCTGCGACGTCGCGCTGGGCGAAGCCGAGCCACTGATGGTCGAGCTCTGTGCGGAACCGCTCGTCCTGATGGGTCACGAAATCCACGATGACGACCTTCCCGCCGGAGCGGAGGATGCGTGCAGCCTCCCGTATCGCAGCGGTCGGACGGACCGCGTGCCGCAGCACTAGTGCAAGGAGGACCGCGTCCGCGGTTCCGGAATCGAAGGGGAGGTCGGCCATGTCCGCCTTGTGGAACTCGACGTTCGTGAGGCCGTGCTCGGCGGCGTGCTTGCGGGCGGTCCGAAGCATTCTGTCCGAGACGTCAACGGCGTGGACTTCGCGTGCGATCCGGGAGAGGTCCGCGAGTACGGTGCCCGTCCCGCATCCCACGTCCACCACGAACAGCTCCGCGGGAACGAGGGCGGTGACGGCCTTCGGTGTCACGATCGCGTCGACCTGCGAGGCACGGAGTGACTCCCACCCCGGAGCGAGGCGGTCGAAGACGTCGAGGTCGGTGGCGCGTCGTGCGACGATCTCCTCCACACGAGTGAGGTCGGACTCGGCCTCGGGAATCTCGACTTCGAGGGCCGAAAGGATCTCGGGGTGTCGATCGGCGAAGTCGGCGCGGAGTCGGTAGAAGGCCCGGGTGCCTTCACGGCGGTCCGCTGCCATGTCGGCATCACGCAGGATCGCCAGGTGGCGTGAAACGGTTGACTGTGGGAGGTCGAGGACGTCGCCCAGCTCGCCGACCGTGAGCTCCTCGACACGGAGGACGTGGGCAAGTCGTTGCCGGGTGGGATCGGCCAGGGCCTTGAACACCCGCGTCAGATCGGCAACCACCCGGCCACTATATGTATTCATCCGGATGAATA